>NZ_NHPE01000041.1:0-3140 GCF_002252895.1 Halorubrum sp. Eb13
TCGGCGGCGACACCGTCGACATCGGAACCGTCCTCGATGTCCGGTCGCGGCCGCCGGTCGTGCACGCGGAACCGGCCGCTCGTCGTCGGGTCCATACGTGTGGATCGGTCGGCAGGCGGATAAGCGGGTCGGACCGGACCGTCGGCGACGTCCCGCGCGAGGGTCGAACCGGGTCCGTCCCGGTGGCGGATCCGTGTCGTTATGGGGCGGGCGACCCTACAGATACGGTAATGGGGATCCTCGAGGACAAGTCGAACGCCCGCCTGTTCTACAAGTACCTCTCGAAGGTGTACGACCAGGTCAACCGCTTCAACTGGACCGAGGAGATGCGGACGGAGGCGCTCTCCTGGCTGGAGTTCGGCGACGACCCGAAAGTGCTCGACGTGGGGTGTGGCACCGGGTTCGGCACGCAGGGACTGCTGGAACACGCCGACGACGTCCACGGGCTCGACCAGAGCGTGCACCAGATGGAGAAGGCGTTCGAGAAGTTCGGCAAGCGCGACCGGGTGAACTTCTACCGCGGTGACGCGGAGCGGCTCCCCTTCCGCGACGACACGTTCGACGTCGTCTGGTCGTCGGGCTCGATCGAGTACTGGCCGAATCCCGTCGAGGGGCTTCGGGAACTGCGCCGCGTCGCGAAGCCCGGGGGGCAGGTGCTCGTCGTCGGTCCGGACTACCCGCATAACCCCGTCCTCCAGCGGATCGCCGACGCGATCATGCTCTTCTACGACGAGGAGGAGGCCGATCGGATGTTCGAGGCCGCGGGCTACGAGGCGTTCGAACACCACATCCAGCGAGCGACGCCGCGGAGCCCCCGAGCGATCACGACGGTCGCCCGGGTCCCCGAGGAGTAGCGCGCGGAGCGAGCGACGCCGTCGCTCTACTATCCAGGCTCCACGACCGCCTCTAGCGCCGCGACCGGCCGTCCGCCGACCGATATCTCGACGGCGATCGTCCGTCCCGGTTCGAGGGCCGGGTCGTTCGTCCCCGCGATCCGGAACGACGCCGATTCGCCGACGGACCAGTCGCCGTCGCTGGCAGCGTTGAAGGCGCCGGTCGGTCCCGGCCGGAAGCCGGCCGCAGAAAAGAACGGCACCGGCGGCTGGCGGGCGAGCGGCTCGCCGTCGACGCTGACGCGCACGTCCAGTTCGCTCGCGTCGAGCGCGTCGCCGCCGCGGTGCGTGACCGTGACCCGATCGCCGGCCGCCGACAGCGACAGTGACGCCGTCGGCGCAGGCTCGACGGGCTCGGCGGGAGCGGCGAGCGCAGCGGTGACGACGCCGCCCGCGAGGACGACGGTGATCGCGAGCAGCAGGACGCCGGCGACCGGGGCGAGCGCCCGATCGGAGCGGTAAGCGTCGCCAGCGGCGTTCCGGTTCGACGACGGACCCGGGTGGGTCGGTGAGCGGTCGGGGAGCACGGGGCGGCTGGTCGCGGCATCAGCTAAAAACGTCCGGACGGAAGCCGACGGGCGAGGGGACCGGTTCATCGCCTCTTCGACCCGGTCGTCCCGTCGGACGAGGAGGCGACGGACGGGGACGCGGCGAGCGCCAGCACCGCGGCCGCGGTGGCGAGATTCAGCGCCCGCGTGGGGCGGGCGAACCCGAGGGCCGTCTCGGCGGCCACCCAGAGCGCCAGCGCGACACCGACCGCTACGGCCGCGGCCCGCCCCCACGAGAGGTCCGCGTGGAGCCCGTATCCGGCGAGGACCGGACAGACGCCGAACAGCGCGACGAGCAGGGCTCCGGGGAGCAGGAAGTCGTCGACTGGCGTCGGGGCGAGCGGGGCCGGCGACGCGTCCACGAGCGCGCCGGAGGGGTCGACAACGAGCGCGGCCCCGCCGGCGAGCGCGCGTGCCGCGAGCTGGCCGAGCGCCGCGAGGAGCGCCCAGTGGGAGAGTGACCGGCCGCGCAGGCGCATGGAGAGGGATGGGTGCGGGACCGACAAGAGCACCGCGACGAATTCCGGAGGTCTTGGAACGCCCAACCCTGGAACACCCGACTGAAGTCGCGTCCGCGGGCTCGGGCGCGCCGGCGACAGCACGCGGCTGCGCTACTCGTCGTCGACGAGCCGGGGCGTCGAGATCGGTCGGAGGTCGTCGACGACGACGACGCGGGGCTCGTCGACGACGGTGATGCGGTACGGCTCCGCCGGCGAGAGGGTCCTGACGACCCCGTCGGCGTCCGTGGTGCCGATCGTCCGGCTGTCGCCGTCGCCGACGCTCTTCGTCACGGTGACGTCGGGAGCGGGGTCGCCTGTCTCCTCGTCGAGGACGGTCACCGTCACCGGGCCGCCGGCGTAGCTCCGTTCGACGGTTACGTTGAAGCCGTCACCGGCCTCGGAGGCACGCTCGGTGTCGGGGAAGGCGCTGAGGTTGATCCGCTGGTGCTCGACGAACACCTGCTCCGTCCCGCCGCTGACGAAGGCGCGGAGCAACCCGTACTCGTGCGGGATAGTGATCCGCTGGACCGCGCCGGCCCCGAACGCGTCTGGCTCCCGGAGCGCCGCCGTCTCGGGGTACGCGGCCGTGGTCACGTTGATCGCCTCGTCGTTGCTGATCGCGCCGCCGCCGCGGCCCCAGCGGTCGTTTCTGAACGTCTCGCGAACGTACTCGCCGTCGACGATCGTCGCCAGCGTGACCGAGCTCGGCGTCGATTCGACGTAGATCTCCGCGGCCGAGCGGTCGCCGCGGGCGGTCGAGAGCGCGAGGTCGCGGACGGGGCCGTTGTACACCTGGAGCGCGACCTGAAGCTCGTCGAGCCGGGTCGGGGAACTGAAGCCGTCGGTCTCCTCCGCGAGCGCGTCGATCGCCTCGAGCCGCCCGTCGTACTCCCGGGCAGTGGCGGAGATGCGGACGAGTTCGTCGAGGAGTTCCCGGTCGGAGAGGTTGCCGGAGGCGTGCGCCTGGAACGCCTTCGACTGGCGGCTGTGGAGGCTCACCTCGTTGCGCTCGACGCGGCTGAGTGCGGCGAGGATGAGCCGCTGTCGCTCGGTGCTGGTCTGGGCGTTCTCGATCCGGTCGACGATCGCCTCGGTCTCCACGGCGGCCCCGGCGTCGGCGACCGAGAAGGAGAGCGCCGGGCCGAGGTTCGCGCCGCGAAAGCCGCTGCCTCTCCGGGAGTCGGCGTCGGTCGGCGCCG
>NZ_NHPE01000016.1:0-29218 GCF_002252895.1 Halorubrum sp. Eb13
GCCCACCCGCAGATGGACCCCGTTCTTTTCGCGCTCTTCATCGGTGCAGCAGTGGCCAGCCTGTTCATGTCGTGGGTCATCGGCGCCGGGTCGAGCGGCGCGACGCCGTTCGCCCCCGCCGTCGGCGCGAACGCCATCGGGACGATGCGCGCCGCCCTCCTGGTCGGAGCCTTCGGGTTCACGGGTGCCGTCACGCAGGGGAGCAACGTCTCGGAAGCCGTCGGGAGCGGCCTCGTCGGCGACATCAGCCTCCCCGTCGCCGGCGTCATCCTGGTGTTAGCGCTGGGCGCGGGGTTGATGGCGGTCGGCATCACGACGGGGTACCCCATCGCGACCGCGTTCACCGTGACCGGCGCGGTCATCGGCGTCGGTCTCGCGCTCGGCGGGACCCCGGTCTGGGCGAAGTACCGGCAGATCGCCCTCGTCTGGACGTTGACGCCGTTCGTCGGCGGGGGCATCGCGTTCGGGATCGCGAGCCTCCTGCCGCGTCCCGGGGTCCCCGAGCGGTACTGCGTTCCGGCGCTCGCCGGTCTCGTCGGCGCCGTCCTCGTGAACGTCCGGTTCAGCTTCCTGGGCGACGGGAGCGCCTCGGGGACCGTCCGCGGTCTCGGACAGCGGGCGCTGGAGGTCGACGGCCTCGCGTCGGGGGTCGCCGTTACCGGCGTCGCCGCGCTGGTCGTCGCCGCCGTCGTCTGGTGGGACATCGGGCGCGACGAGCGCGCCGGGCTCCGGCGCGTGTTGCTCGCGCTCGGCTCGCTCGTCGCGTTCTCCGCGGGAGGTAGTCAGGTCGGGCTGGCCGTCGGGCCGCTGTTACCCCTGCTCGACGAGGTCGGGACGATTTCGACGTTCACCGTGCTCGTCGGCGGGGGGCTGGGGATGCTCGTCGGGTCGTGGACGGGCGCACCGCGGATGATCAAGTCCCTCGCGCAGGACTACTCGTCGCTCGGGCCGCGACGCTCGATCTCGGCGCTCGTTCCGTCGTTCCTGATCGCGCAGCTGGCCGTCCTGCTCGGCGTTCCGGTGTCGTTCAACGAGATCGTCGTCAGCGCCATCATCGGGAGCGGCGCCGCCGTCGGCGGCCGGGACGCGGTCGACCTCCGGAAAATCGGTGTGACGGTGGGAGCGTGGGCGGGGTCGTTCGGGGTCTCGTTCGCGCTCGCGTACGCGGCCGCGCCTATCCTCCTCTGAAATCGGCCGTCACTGTATTCTGACGTCGACCGCCGCTTCGCTTCGAGCGCAGCCGTCACCGCCGCGCGTGCGACCGATGTCCCGCGCGTGCGCCGACCGGTCGTCTGGACCGGCGAGCGCAGTACGTTACGCATAAGTTATGAATGGTCGGCCCGAGGTTATTCGGATATAGTATTGTGCGATAATCCCAAAACCGTTATAGGCGTGAACCGGGTAGAGTGAGTTGAACAGAAATGTGCCAACAGCGAATTTCCAACTGCGAAGACCGGGGGACGGATCGATGTCAGGGTTAGAGATTCCCACGTGGGACCCGGAGACGGCCATGCTCATCGGCGCGATCCTCTTGGAAGCGATCGTGCTGTACGTGGGTTACGGCGGGATCGAGCGCCTCTTCGGGCCCCGCTTCATGCGACTCCTAATCGGAGGCGAAGAGGATGCTCAGTAGCCTCTCCGACGGACTCGGCCTCCTCGGGACGAGCCCGGAGATGGCGGCGCTGTTCGTCGGCTTCGGCCTCGTCGTCGGCGTCCTGTTCGGCTTCTTCGGGATGGGCGGGTCGTTCCTCGTTACCCCCGCCCTGCTGATGCTGGACTACCCGGCGCCCGTCGCGGTCGGTAGCGGGATGGCGTTCGTCTTCGGGACGGCCGTCATCGCGACGTTGAAACACCACGACCTCGGGCAGGTCGATTACAAGCTCGGCGCGATCATGATCACCGGGACGACCGTCGGTATCGAGGCCGGCCGCGCCAGCGTCTACTACCTCGAATCGCTGGGACTCGCCGGCGGCGTCATCAGCGTCGCCTACGTCGCCCTGCTCGGCGGCGTCGGGGCGATGGTCACCCGTGACGCCCTAAAAAACGACGACGGCGGCGGCATCGACCACGAGGCGGCCGACCGCGACCTCAGCGAGTACGAGATCCCCGAGATCGCGAAGACGATTCAGCGGACGGTCCGGATTCCGCCGATGGTGACGCTCCGCGGCGACGTCCGCGTCTCCGCGTGGGTCATCACGGCCGTCGCCTTCGCGACCGGCCTCCTGTCGGGATTCCTCGGCGTCGGCGGCGGCTTCATCCGGATGCCGGCGATGATCTACGCGATCGGCGTCCCGGTTCCCGTCGCCGTGGGAACGGACCTGTTCGAGATCGTCTTCTCCGGCGGGCTCGGAAGCTACCTCTACGGACAGGGCGGCGGCGTCGACCTCGGCATCGTCGTCCCGCTGCTGTTCGGGAGCGCGCTCGGCGCCCGCGTCGGCTCCGCCGCGACCGCCGTCGTCGACTCCGACGGCATCAAGGTGTACTTCGGCGGGATGCTGCTCGCCGGCGCCATCGCGGTCGGCATCGGCGAGATCGGGTCCTACATCGGGAACTCGCTCATGGAGACGGTCGGACTGGTCCTCGTGATCGGCGCGGCCGTCGTCGTCGCCGCCGCGGTCATCTACACGTCGGTCGTCTCGCTGCGGACGACGCGCGGCCGACAGACGGCGACGACGGACTGAACGCGGCCGCTCTGGTCGAGGCCGGCCGTCGACCCACGCGACGAGCCGTCGCGGACCCGCCGTTGCGGACCCGTCGTTGCGGACCCGTCGTCGCTCCGCGACCCGACGAAGCTAGCGCACAATTGTGTAATCTATACACAAGTCTTTTAAGAGCTCACGGCATACGGATAGGTAACAAAATGCCAGATTCGATGTCCGAACAACTCCAGCGGGACATGGTGTGCGAAGGGCTCTTAGAGTGTTTCCACGGACTCAAACAGCTCGACAAGCGGGTTTTCCAAGAGCTCGTCCAGACCGAAACGCCGCTGACGATCGACGAAATTGCCGACGAAGTCGACCGCGAGCGCTCGACCGCGTATCGGGCCGTGCAACGGCTGCTTCAGGCGGGCTTCATTCAGAAGGAACAGGTGAACTACGATCAGGGCGGGTACTACCACGTCTACAGGCCGACCGACCCGGAAAAGGTCGCCGACGACATGCAGCGGATGCTCAACGACTGGTACGCGAAGATGGGTCAGCTCATCCAGGAGTTCGAGGACAAGTACGAGCAGGTGGAGACCTCGTCTCCGGCCGCCGAGAGCTAGCGCCGGCGCTCACTCGCGCCGACGCGGACCGATCGCCCGACTTCGAGGCGAACCGACTCTTCCGTACCGACCGACCTCCGACGCCGACCACCCGGTTTCGCAGGTCACCGAGAGCGCCGCGAAGACATCCGTGGATCCGATCAGATGGTATTGCTCGTTAGCTACAATTCAGGATCGGAGACGATCGGCGTCGGCGACCGTGAATGGCGCGCGACGGCGCGAGCCGCGACCCCCAGACACGCCGCTGAGGGCGCTCGACGCCGTCTCGGAATCGACCCGCTTCGAAGCCGGCGGCCCGCGTCCGAAACGAGGGGCACTCGAAACGGCGGTCGCGAACGAAATCGTAGACCGTCGCGACCGCAAAAATAACAGAATTCGTACTATAGTTAGTAAAGGGTACTTCTCGACACGCGCGAATTGACAGAGGCCACGTCCCTGTGATCTGTTCAGCCGGATTCGAGTATCCCCGTTCCGAGGCTCAAAGTCATGAACAGGCGATTTAAGCGCACTGAGCGTGTCGTTCGGTACGTTACTGCGCCGAGACAGTCGGAGGTCGAACCGGCAATGAGGCGCTCGACCCGATGCGTGGTCCGGGGCAACGAAGAAACCGCCCAAATCGGGCTAATAACGGCCTACAGTGCTGTTCGTGTGAACGGCGTCGAGACGTGACCGCGTCTGACCGCTCAGCGGCAATACGACCGAGGATATATATGCAATACGGTATTTTTATTAATTAGTCTAAATTATGAAGTGTTATCGGGTCTCCAGCGCGGCCGGAGAGGGTCGTCACCGAATCTCCTCCTCCCCCTCGCCGGGGATCGCGGTGGTTCCGGACCACCGCCCTCGCCGGGGGCGGAGTCGTCCCGGGCCGCCCCCTTCGCCGGGGGGCGGAGTCGTTCCGGACCGTTCGCGAGCGGCCGCCGTCAAGCGCGCTGGCCTCCGCGTGAGGCCCCTCACGGTGCCGTCCTAGCGCACCCGCGAGGATCAGTGCGCGAGCGGCGCAGGTGCGAAGCTCCGTGACAGCGGTATACGTGTAATTCAGTCGAGTCGAGACGGTCTCCCCATAATTCTTATTACCCGCCTTCGGTGAGGTAGCGCATGGAGAGGCCAAAAACGGAGTCGGTACGGGCGACGGGGACCTCTATGCGCGTACTGACGGCCATCGCAGACCGGGATGAGGGAGTCTCTATCGCGGAGTTGGTGGAGAGCCTGGACCTGGCCAAGAGCACGGTGTACAAACACCTGATCACGCTCGAGGAGCACGGGCTCGTCGTCAAGCGCGAGGACGGCTACCGGCTCGGTCTCCGCTGCCTGGAGTTCGGCGGGATCGCCCGGCAGTACGACGGCGTCTACGACGTCGCGAAGCCGGAGGTGCGCAAGCTGGCCGAGGAGACGGGCGAACTGGCGAACCTGCTGTTCGAGGAGCGGGGGCTCGGCATCTACGTCTACACCGCTCGCGGCCGGCAGGCGATCGACTTCGACGTCCACCTGGGACGCCGCGTCTACCTCCACACGACGGCGCTCGGCAAGGCCCTGCTCGCGAGCCTCTCCGACGAGCGAGTCGACGAGATCGTCGACCGGCACGGGCTGCCGGCTCGGACCGACGAGACGATCACGACCCGGGACGCGCTGTTCGAGGAGCTCGACCGGATCCGCGAGGAGGGGTTCGCGTACAACGAAGAGGAGCGACTGGGCGGGCTCGGATGCGTGGGCACGCCGATCGAGACGGGGGAGCGTCGAAACGCCGCGATCAGCATCATGACGCCGATCAGCCGCCTGAAGCCCGAGGAGCAGCGGCGCGCGTACACCGAGAGCCTCAACCGGACGGCGAACGTGATCGAGGTCAACCTCACCCACGGACGGTCGTGAACACACGCGAATTACAATTACACCACCAGTCGACATCATTACAATCGTAGTAATGTAATGAAACGGGTGAATGAGCCGAATTCGGCAGCGGAGCCGCTCGCCGGCCGAACGAATGACACGACTCGCAGTTCGAATATAGGAAACCGATTTTCTTCTCGACGGTGGGTGATTCGACCCGGATCTGGATCGGATTCGGTCGTATTGGCTCTCGGTGACTGACCGAAACAGGCGATATTTCGGTCAAAGCCGACGGAACGTCCGAAATGGCTCGAAAAAACACCAGTAGCAAGACAACGTCGTAATGTACGATATTCCGAAAACTCGATAATCAGTCGTTCGGAACGACGAAACATCTCGGCTGCGGATCGGCAGCGGGCCGAGAAGGGTTACGCGACGCGGTTCCGCAGCGATTCGGCCGCCTGATAGCGCTCGACGTTCTCCATCACGAGCTCGGCGATGTCGAGGTGGTACCGGTTGGTCGCTGACCCCTTGTGCGGCGAGATGATCACGTCCTCGAAGCCCCAGAGCGGGGAGTCGTCTGGGAGCGGCTCGGTCTCGAACACGTCCAGCCCCGCGCCGTCGATCGCGTCGCTCTCGAGCGCGTCGACGAGCGCGGTCTCGTCGACTAACGGGCCTCGGGCGACGTTGATCAGGTACGCGTCGTCGCGCATCGCCTCGAACTCCGCCTCCCCGATGAGCCCGTCGGTCTCGGGGGTGTGCGGCAGCGCGAGCGCGACGAAGCGCGCGTCGTCGATGGCGTCGTGGAGGTCCGACGGGTCGAATATCTCCGACACGCCCGGGACCGGCTCGTCGGACCGTCTGATCCCGATCACGTCCATCCCGAGCGCGTCGGCGCGCTCGGCGATCCCCCGGCCGATCGTTCCGAGACCGACGACGCAGAGCCGCTCGTTCTCCACGGTGAACGGCCGCTCGTACGCCGGCGTGTACCACTGCCGCTCGTTCTGGTGGTCGCGGTACACGTGGTGGAGACGCGCGAGCGACAGCATGTAGCCGAGCGCGACCTCGCTGACGGTGGTGTCGTGAATGCCGGTGCTGTTGGTGAGCGGGACGCCCGCCGCCTCGTAGGCCGCGGTGTCGAACTCGTCGTAGCCGGCGCGGATACAGTGGACCCACCCCGCGTCGAGGAACTCCGGTCGGGGGACGTAGGTGGCGACGGCGTCGGTCTCGTCGTAGCTCTCGCCGTCGCCGACCAGTCCGACGTCGAGGTCGAGGTCGTCGAACGCCTTAACGAAGGCCTCGGGCGGAATGACGTTCTCGACGGAGTCGTGAACGGACAGGGTATCGAGTTGCGCTCGGTCTGACATACGCGGACCGTCGTCACAGCGGCGTATCAGTCCTTCGGGAGCCGGCAAGATTAGGGACGCGGCCGCGACGGCTCGGACCGCAGCGACGCTCGAAGCGACGAAACCGGCCTCGACAGGTACCTTTATTTAACCCCGGACCGGAGCCAGAAGTATACGATCAAATAAAAGATGAACGTTACAGAAGCCATCGCGAAAGCACTGAAAGAGGAGGGTGTAGAGTATCTGTTCGGATTCCCGAGTAACCCGCTGTTCGACACGGGCGCCGCCGAAGACGCCGGTCTCCGGACAATCATCACTCGTCAGGAGCGGACGGCGGTCCACATGGCGGACGCTATCGGCCGGCTCACGTCCGGCGACGAGGTCGTCGCCTTCGCCTGCCAGCACGGTCCGGGGACGGAGAACTCCATCGGCGCCGTCGCGCAGGCGTACGGCGAGTCGTCGCCGCTGGTGGCGATCCCGGCCGGCTACGATCGCGCCAAGACGGACGTCGATCCGAAGTTCAACTCCCTGGTGAGCTACCAGAGCGTGAGCAAGACGTGCGAGCAGCTCTCGGACCCGGACGCGGTCGGGGAGACGTTCCGCCGGGCGTTCACCGCGGCGCGCAACGGCCGCCCCCGCCCCGCGGTCGTCGAGGTGCCGAAGGACGTCTTCTGGGAGGAGATCGGCGACTTCGAGTACGAGCCGTCGAGCGCCAACCGCGCGGGCGTGGACCCCGACGCGGTCCCGGCGGTCGCGGACGCCCTCGTCGACGCGGAGAACCCGGTCATCTTCGCCGGACAGGGCGTTCACTACGCCAAGGGGTGGGACGAGCTGAAGGAGCTCGCCGAAACGCTCGAAGCGCCGGTCGCCACGAGCCTGAACGGGAAGAGCGCCTTCCCCGAGAGCCACCCGCTCTCGCTCGGCGCCGGGAGCAAGAGCGAGCCCGGACAGCTCGCGCACTTCCTCGACGAGTGCGACGTCCTCTTCGGCGTCGGCTGCAGCTTCACCGAGACCGCCTACGGGATCACGGTCCCCGAGGGCAAGACGGTGATCCACTCGACGCTCGATCCCACCGACATCGACAAAGACGTCGGCTCGGAGATGGCGCTCGTCGGCGACGCGCAGCTCGTCCTCGACGCGGTGACCGACGCCGTGGCGGAGCGCGTCGACGACGACCGCGGCCGCTTCGACGACGTGGCCGAGGAGATCGCGGCGGTCAAGGCCGACTGGCTCGACGAGTGGGAGCCGAAGCTCACGTCCGACGAGACCCCGATCAACCCCTACCGCGTGATCCACGAGATCACGAACGTCGTCGACCCCGACGAGACGGTCATCACGGCCGACGCCGGGAACCCGCGGGACTTCCTCGCGCCGTTCTACGAGACGGACGAGCCACTCTCGTACATCGGCTGGGGGAAGACGACGCAGTTGGGCTACGGGCTCGGGCTCGCGATCGGCGCGAAGGTCCGCTTCCCCGAGAAGCTCTGTCTCAACATCATGGGCGACGGCGCCATCGGAATGACCGGACTCGACTTCGAGACGGCGGTCCGCGAGGACGCCCCGATCCTCACCGTCCACCTGAACAACTACGAGATGGCGTCGTACGACACGCCGTTCGGCGGCGACTTCGCCGACGTCGGCGAGGCCCTCGGCGGCTACGGGGAGCGCGTCGAGGACCCCGAGGAGGTCGCGCCCGCGCTCGAACGCGCCATCGAGAAGACGGAGGAGGGCACGCCGGCCCTCTTAGAGATAATCACCGCCAAGGAGACGGAGCTCTCTCGGCCCGACCTGGAGTGAGGCCCGGGAGAGCTCGGCGGTCGACGGCGCCCGCGGCCCGGTAGTCCGAGGTCGGCCCGGTCGGTGGACCGCGTTCGAGATGCTCGGACGGGCCGACCGGGCGGCGGGGCGTTTCGCGGAGCGCGGCGAGGCGCCGCGTGGCCGCCTCGTCGACCGATCCCGTATGCTCGTATTTCGATCCGCGCTCGACGGTCCGCCGCGCCGGCGCGAGGGGCCGCGCATCGCGAGACGGGACGGTGACGCCCATAAGTATTTATGCGATTCGCGTAATCGATCGGTATGACGCTAGAAGACGACTCATTGGAGTATCACCGGGCCGACCCGCCCGGGAAGATCGAGATCGCGACGACGAAGCCGACGAACACCCAGCGAGACCTCTCGCTGGCCTACTCGCCCGGCGTGGCGGGGCCGTGCCGCGAGATCGCAGACGACCCCGAGAAGGCGTACGACTACACGGCGAAGGGGAACCTCGTCGGGGTCGTCTCGAACGGCTCGGCCGTGCTCGGTCTCGGCGATATCGGCGCCACGGCGTCGAAGCCGGTCATGGAGGGGAAGGGAGTGCTGTTCAAGCGGTTCGCGGACGTCGACGTCTTCGACGTCGAGCTCGACATCGCGGACGTCGACCCCTTCTGCGAGGCCGTCGCGGCGATGGAGCCGACGTTCGGCGGGATCAACCTCGAAGACATCAAAGCGCCGGAGTGCTTCAAGATCGAGGACCGGCTCCAGGACGAGATGGACATCCCGGTGTTCCACGACGACCAACACGGCACCGCCATCATCAACGGCTCCGGCCTGATCAACGCCGCCGACATCGTCGACAAGGACCTCGGCGACGTGAAGGTCGTGTTCTCGGGGGCCGGCGCGTCGGCGCTCGCGACCGCGCACTTCTACGTCTCGCTCGGGGTCGAGCGGGACAACATCACGCTCTGTGACTCGACGGGCATCATCACGGAGGCGCGGGCCGAAGCGGGCGACGTCAACGAGTACAAGCGTGAGTTCGCCCGGGACGTCCCGGACGGCGACCTCGCCGACGCGATGGAGGGCGCGGACGTGCTGGTCGGCCTCTCGGCCGGCGGGATCGTCTCGCCGGAGATGGTGCGGTCGATGGCCGATGATCCGATCATCTTCGCGATGGCGAACCCGACCCCGGAGATCGGCTACGAGGAGGGGAAGAACGCCCGCGACGACACGGTGGTCATGGCGACGGGCCGGTCCGACTACCCGAACCAGGTGAACAACGTGCTCGGCTTCCCGTTCATCTTCCGCGGCGCGCTCGACGTCCGGGCCTCGGAGATCAACGAGGAGATGAAGGTCGCCTGCGCGGAGGCGCTGGCGGAGCTGGCGCGGCAGGACGTCCCCGACGCGGTGCTGAAGGCGTACGGCGACGAGCCGCTCCAGTTCGGGCCGGAGTACATCCTCCCGAAGCCGGTCGACCCGCGCGTGCTGTTCGAGGTCGCGCCGGCGGTCGCGGAGGCGGCCATGGAGTCCGGCGCCGCGCGCGACGAGGTCGACCTCGAAGCGTACCGCGACGACTTGGAGGCGCGCGTCGGGAAGTCGCGCGAGATGATGCGGATCGTCGTCAACAAGGCGAAACAGGACCCCAAGCGCATCGCGCTCGCCGAGGGTGAAGACGAGAAGATGATCCGCGCGGCGTACCAGCTCTCCGAGCAGGGGATCGCCGAGCCCGTCCTGCTCGGCGACGCCGACGCCATCGCCGGGACCGTCGGCGACCTCGGCCTCGACTTCGAGGCGACCGTCGTCGACCCGACCACCGGGGAGTACGACGAGTACGCGGACCGCCTCCACGAGCTCCGCAAGCGGAAGGGCATCACCCGGAGCGAGGCGGGCGACCTGATCCGCAACAACACCGACTACCTCGGCAGCGTGATGGTCGACCAGGGCGACGCCGACGCCATGCTGACGGGGCTGACCCACCACTACCCCTCGGCGCTCCGGCCGCCGCTGCAGGTCATCGGGACCGCCGACGACGCCGAGTACGTCTCCGGCGTCTACATGCTGACGATCGGGAACCGGGTCGTGTTCTTCGCCGACGTCACGGTCAACCGGGAGACCGACGCCGACGTGCTCGCCGAGACGACGCGCCACACCGCGGACCTGGCGCGGCAGTTCAACGTCGACCCGCGGGCGGCGCTGCTGTCGTACTCCAACTTCGGGAGCGTCGACGCCGACACGACCGAGGCGCCGCGGGAGGCGGCCGCCATGCTCCGCGACGACCCGGCGGTCGACTTCCCGGTCGACGGTGAGATGCAGGCCGACACGGCGCTCGTCGAGGAGATGCTCACCGACACCTACGAGTTCTCCGAGCTCGACGAGGCCGCAAACGTCCTCGTCTTCCCGAACCTGGAGTCGGGGAACATCGGCTACAAGCTGCTCCAGCGGCTGGGCGACGCGGACGCCATCGGCCCGATGCTCGTCGGCATGGACGAGCCGGTCCACGTGCTCCAGCGGGGCGACGAGGTCAAAGACATCGTCAACCTCGCGAGCGTCGCCGTCGTCGACGCCCAGCAGCGCGAGTAACCGCCGCGACGGGACCGCGTCCGGGCGGTTCGAACCCCCGACGCGTTCCGCGCGACTCGGAGCGACGACTCGCGTCCTCCCGGCAGTCGTACCGTGTTGACGCGTAACATTCATGCCTACGCCACTCTGAAGACAGTCAATTAACCGATGGGATCGAAGAACACAACACCGGATCCGTCCACCGACCCGCGGGCGAATTACGATTACCAGAGCGAGACCGAGCACGACTCGTCGCTCGTCGCCGACCTCGACGCGCTCGTCGACGGCGACGTGCGCTTCGACGAGTACTCCAAGCAGATGTACGCGACCGACGCCAGCGCGTACGAGGTGACGCCGATCGGGGTCGTCTACCCGACCTCGACCGCGGACGTCGCCGCCGTGATGGAGTACTGCGCCGCGGAGGAGATCCCCGCGCTCCCCCGCGGCGGCGGGACGAGCCTCGCCGGCCAGTCGGTGAACGAGGCGATCGTCTTGGACTTCACGCGGTACATGACCGACGTGGTCGACGTCGACCCCGAGGGCGAACGGGCCCGGGCCCGGACGGGGATCACCCTCGGCGAGCTGAACCGCACCCTCGAGCCGCACGGCCTGAAGTTCGCCCCCGACCCGTCGACGGCGGACCGGAGCGCGCTCGGCGGCGCCATCGGGAACAACACGACCGGGGCGCACTCCCTGAAGTACGGGAAGACGGACGCCTACGTGGAGGAGGTCGAGGCGGTGCTGGCCGACGGGAGCGTCGAGACGTTCGGCGAGGTCTCGGTCGCGGAGCTCCGCGGGGCGGCCGACCCCGACGGAACGACCCTCGAACGCATCTACGCGGAGATCGTCCGAATCATCGACGAGGAGGCCGACGAGGTCGACGAGCGGTACCCCGATCTCAAGCGGAACGTGTCGGGGTACAACCTCGACGTGCTGATCGAGGAGGCCGAATCGGGGACCGTCAACCTCGCGCGCCTGCTGGTCGGGAGCGAGGGGACCCTCGCGATCGTCACCGAGGCCGAAGTGAGCTTGGAGCCGATTCCGGAGACGAAGGGGGTCGCGCTGCTCACGTACCACGACCTGCTCGACGCGATGGAGGACGTCGGCCCGATCCTCGAACACGACGCGGCGGCGGTCGAAGTGCTCGACGGCGTCCTCGTCGACCTGGCGCGCGAACTCGAGGAGTTCAAGGACGTCATCGGCCTGTTGCCCGACGAGACCGACTCGTTCCTGCTGATCGAGTTCTACGCCGACGACGAGGAGTCGGCCAAGAGGCAGGTCGACGACCTCATCGAAGACCGCGTCGGCGACTTGGCGTTCGACGGGATGGCGGCGTACGACGAGGAGACCCAGAAGAAATTCTGGAAGATGCGCAAGGCGTCGACGCCGATCCTGCTGTCGCGGACGGGCGACGAGAAGCACATCGCGTTCATCGAGGACCTCGCGATTCCGCCGGAGCACCTGCCGGAGTACACCAAGGAGTTCAAGGAGATCTTCGAGGACCACGACACGTTCGGGAGCTTCTACGCGCACGCCGGCCCGGGTTGCATGCACGTCCGGCCGCTCATCAACACGAAGAACGCCGAGGGGACCGAGACGATGGTGTCCATCTCCGACGCCGCCACGGACCTCGCGGTGAAGTACGGCGGGTCGGTCTCCGGCGAGCACGGCGACGGGCGCGCCCGGACCCAGTGGAACCGGAAGCTGTACGGCGATCGCCTCTGGCACGTCTTTCAGGACCTGAAAACGGCGTTCGACCCCGACTGGCTGCTCAACCCCGGGAGCGTCTGCGGCGATCACGACATGAGCGAGAACCTCCGGTTCGGGGAGGAGTACGAGTTCGACGCCGGCTTCGAGCCGGCCTTGGAGTGGGAGAACGAGAACGGGTTCCAAGGAATGGCCGAACTCTGTCACGGCTGTGGCGGGTGTCGCACCAGTCAGGAGGGCGCGGGCGGCGTGATGTGTCCGACCTACCGGGCGTCACAGGAGGAGATTACCAGCACTCGCGGTCGCGCGAACCTGCTCCGGCAGGCGATGAGCGGGGACCTCTCCGAGGACGAGCAGTTCGACACGGAGTTCATGCGCGAGGTGCTCGACCTCTGCGTCGGCTGTAAGGGGTGTTCGATCGACTGTCCCAGCGAGGTCGACATGGCGAAGATGAAGGTGGAGGTGGAACACGCCCACCACGAGGAACACGGGGCGGACCTCCGGTCGAAGCTGTTCGCGAACGTCGACGCGCTCTCGAAGCTCGGGAGCGCGACGGCGCCCCTGTCGAACCTCGGCACCAAGGTCCCCGGCGCGCGCGTCGTCATGGAGAAGACGCTCGGGATCGCCCGAGAGCGCTCGCTCCCGACGTTCCACCGCGAGACGTTCGTGGACTGGTGGGCTGACCGCGGCGGGTCGACGGTGAGCGAGTCGACCGCGGACCGGCGCGTCGTGCTGGTGCCCGACACGGTCACGAACTACAACAACCCGAAGGCCGGGAAGGCCGCGGTCAGGGTGCTCGAAGCGGCGGGCGTCCACGTCTCCGTCGCCGAGGAGATCACCGACAGCGGCCGCCCCGCGCACTCGAAGGGGCTCCTCGGGAAGGCCCGCGAGACGGCCGAAGCCAACGTCGCGACGCTGGCGGCGCACGTCGACGACGGGCGCGACGTCGTCGTGGTCGAGCCGTCCGACGCCGTCATGCTGCAGTCCGACTACCTCGACCTGTTGTCGTCCGACGCCGCGGCACAGGTCGCCGAGCACGCCTACGGCGTGTTGGAGTACCTCGACACCCGCCGGCTCGACGAGGCGCTCGACGCCGACGGCGGCGCGGAGCGGCTCACCTACCACGGCCACTGCCACCAGAAGTCGGTGAAGAAGGACCACCACGCGGTCGGCGTCCTCCGGCGGACGGGGTTCCGGGTCGACCCGCTCGACACCTCCTGCTGCGGGATGGCCGGGACGTTCGGCTACGAGTCGGAGCATTACTCGATGAGCCAGGCCATCGGCTCCATGCTGTTCGACCGGATCGACGACAGCGACGGCGACTCCGTCGTCGCCCCCGGGGCCTCCTGCCGGACGCAGATCGGCGACGAGTACGACGAGAAGCCGCCGCACCCGATCGAGAAGATCGCCGACGCGCTGGCGTAGGGCGCCTCGGCTCGCGGACGTCGTTCGGTAGTTAAATAGGGACGAGCGCGGCGACGGTGTTTATCAATGATTGCGACGGTGCAGTGGCGCGTGCCGGTGAGCGGCCGACAGGCCGTGAACCGCACGCGCGAGGGAGTCGCGAACGGAGTGAGCGACGAGGCTGGGGAGGCGTGAGGTGCTGTGCGGAGCGGTTGGGTGGGACTCAAAGGGGCAGCCGTGAGGGGCGCGGAGGCGTTCACGAGAGCTCCGCTCTCGTGGGCCAATCAGAACGCTTCGCGTTCTGATGACGATGCAAGCACCGCAGGGAGCGAACAGAGTGAGCGACCGAGGAGCGCAGCGAGCGTGCGCGCCCCTCACGGCTGGGGCTTTGGAGGTGTTCACCGGGTCGTCAGCGACCTATGCGCGATCGGCTACGTCTTTGGAGTGGTTCACCGGCGCTCCGAAGTCAACCGTTTATAAACAAAAACGACGAGAAACCGTTTTTCCGTATTAGTCGCCGAACGCGCCGCCCTCGCGCCACTCGTCGAGCGTCGTCTGGTCCCCGGCGACGTCGGCGAACACGGACTCCGTGTGCTCGCCCAGACGCGGCGCGGGCGACCGGATAATGTCGTCGTGCTCGGGGAAGTTGATCGGGTGGCCCGGGAGCAGGCACTCGCCCCAGTCGGGGTCGTCGTGTTCGACGACGAGGTCGCGCGCCCGCGTCTGGTCGTAGTGGACGACGTCCTCAACGTCGTTTATCGGGCCGCAGGGGAAGCCGTAGTCGATGAGGCGGTCGAGCCAGTACTCCGTCGACTCCGTCGCAAACTCCGCCTCGATGATCCCGACGACGGCGTCGGCGTGCTCGAACCGGTCGTCGTTCGTCGGGTACTCCGCCAGCTCGTCGCGGCCGACCAGCTCGACGAAGTCGTCCCACCGGTCGTCGCTCGGGACGCCGGTGACGAGGGCGCCGTCGGCGGTCTCGAACCGCTGGTAGGGGACGAGCGTCTGGTGGGAGGTGCCCTGCGGCCCCGGCACCGACCCGTCCATCGAGTACGACGTGAGGTACTCGTTCAGCAGCGTCACGATGGAGTCGAAGAGGCCGACGTCGAACTTGCCGTTGAACGAGTCGGCGGCGGAATCGGCCTCCCCACCCTCCGCGCCGCCGGCGTCCTCGCCCTCCGCGCCGCCGGCGCCCTCGCCCTCCGCGCCGCCCGCGTTCCCGCGCTCGTAGAGCCGAGCGAGGATCCCGATCGCGGTGAACATCCCGGTCGTGAGGTCGCCGATGGCCTGCCCGATCTTCACTGGCTCGCCGCCTTCGGGACCGGTGACGCTCATGATCCCGCCCTCCGCCTGCAGGATGAGGTCGAGGCCGGCCTGCTCCTTCCGCGGGCCGGTCTCGCCGTACCCCTTGATGCTGGCGTAGACGATCTCCGGGTTCACTTCCTTGGCGGCCTCGTGGCCGACGCCGAGCTTGTCCGTGACGCCGTAGCCGAAGTTCTCGATGAACACGTCGGCCGCCTCCAGCAGCGACAGCGCCGCCTCGGTGCCGGCGTCGGACTTGAGATCGAGCGTGACGGAGCGCTTGTTCCGGTTGTTCGCCATGAAGTAGCCGGACTTGCCGTCGGGGCCGACGCCCTGACTGCGGGCGGGGTCGCCGACGCCGGGGCGCTCGATCTTCACGACGTCGGCGCCCATGTCGGCGAGGAGCGCGCCGCAGAACGGGCCCGCGCGGTGGCCGGTCATCTCCACGACGGTGAGGCCGGCGAGCGGTCCCCCGGTCATGCGTCGTTGAACTCGTCGACGAGCCGTTCCCGTTCGTCGGTCGCGAACTGGTCCCACCAGACCTCGGACTCGAACGCGCGGTTCTCCTCGGCGCTCTGCGCGTCGACCGCGTGGTTGAACGCGCGCTTGGAGTTCTTCACCGCGGACCGGCCCGTGCTCTGGATCGCCTCGACGATGTCACCGACCGTCTCGTCGAGCTCCTCCCGCGGGACGGCGTGGTTGACGAGCCCGATCCGCTCGGCCTCGTCGGCCTCGATCATCCCGGCGGTGTAGACGAGCTCCTTCGCTTTCGCCTCGCCGACCAGCTCGATGGCGCGCCACGTCGAGTTGCCCGTCGGGATCTGGCCGATGTCGGTCACGGGGACGCCGAACTTCGCGTCGTCGACGGCGATCCGCATGTCGCAGTACATCGCGAAGATGAGGCCGCCGCCCACGCAGTACCCGTTGACCTTCGCGATGACGGGCGCGTGGCACTCGAACGGTTTGCGGTACATCTCGTAAAACAGCTCCTGGCGGTCCTTCTGTCTCGGGTCGTGCTCCTCGGCGGAGCCCGCGTACTGCGAGATGTCCGCGCCGGCGGAGAACGCGTCGTCGCCCTCGCCCGTGATCACGACCACGTCGACGGACCGGTCGAGCTGGATCTCGTCGAACGCTCGGAGCAGGTCCAGCATGACCGTGTCGTTGAGCGCGTTGTACACCTCGGGCCGGTGGAACTCGATCGTCGCCACGCCGTCTGTGACGTCGAGCGAGATACTCTCGTAGGCAGTCTCGCTTACCATGACTCAACCTCCCATCGGGGAGTGAAAAGCGTTGTGAGTGGGGTAATCGCGGGCGATGAGCCGCACCGTTCGCGAGGAGCGATCCGGCCTCGAATCGGGCGGGCAAGGGGTGCCACGGCCCAAAGAGTTTAGATTGTGTGAGCGAATTCCGGAACCATGTCATACGAGATAGCGACGATACCAGGTGACGGTATCGGTCCGGAGGTCGTCGACGAAACGCTCCCGCTCCTTCACGAGGCGGCGTCCCGCCACGGCGTCGACGTCGCGTTCACCGAGTACGACTGGGGGACGGAGTGGTACATGGAGACGGGTGAGATGATGCCGGACGACGCGCTCGATCGGATCGTCGACGCGGATTCGATCCTCCTCGGCGCGGTCGGCCATCCGGAGGTCCCGGACCACATCACGCTGCACGGGCTCCTGTTACCGATCCGGAAGGGGTTCAACCAGCAGGTGTGCAAGCGCCCGTCGATCCTCTTCGACGGCGTCGAGAGCCCGCTCCGCGGGTACGAGGGCGGCGACATCGACTTCGTCGTGTACCGCGAGAACACGGAGGGGGAGTACTCGGACGCCGGCGGCCGCGTCCACGAGGGGTTCGACCACGAGGTGGCGATCCAGAGCGCGGTCCACACGCGCGAGGGGACGGAGACCATCGTTCGGGCGGCGTTCGAGGCGGCGACGGAGCGCGAGGGACACCTGACGAGCATCACGAAGTCCAACGCGCAGGCGTTCAGCATGACGTTCTGGGACGACGTCGTCGAGGACGTCGCGACCGAGTACCCCGACGTCGAGGTCGAGTCGCTGCTCATCGACGCCGGGAGCATGGACCTCGTCCGCAGGCCGGAGGAGTTCGACGTGTTGGTCGCCTCCAACCTGTTCGGCGACATCCTCACCGACATCGGCGCCATCGTCAGCGGCAGCATGGGGCTCGCGCCGTCCGGGAACATCAACGTCGACGACGACTACCCGTCGATGTTCGAGCCCGTCCACGGGAGCGCCCCCGACATCGTCGGGCGGGGCGTCGCGAATCCGATGGCGACCGTGCTCTCGGCCGCGATGCTCTTCGAGGACCTCGGCGAGGCGGCGGTCTCCGACGCCCTCTGGAGCGCGGTTCGGGAAGTGCTCGCCGACGAGGACGCCCCGTCGACGCCGGACCTCGGCGGGTCGGCGTCGACCGGGAAGATCGTCGCGGCGATCGAAGAGCGACTCTGATCAGTCGGCTCTGATCAGTCGGTTCGGATCGAGACGACCGGGGTCTCGGAGTTGAGCATCAGGGACTGAACGACGCTCCCGAACAGCGCCTTCCCGACCGGCGACCGCTTCCGACCGGCGATGACGAGGTACCTGGCGTCGTTGGAGTCGGCGTAGTTGCTGATCTCGTCGGCCGGCTCGCCGAGGAGCCCCACCGGCTCCGCGTCGTCGACGCCCGCCTCGTCGATCGCCTCCTGCGAGAACTCCTCGGCGATCTCTAGGACGTCGTCCCTCGGGATCGACTTCCCGGTGTCGGTCACGCTGGTCCGTTCGAGCCCGACGAACTCCGAGCGGGACAGGACGTGGACGACGTGGACGGGCTCGTCGAACGCCTCGCCGAGCTCGTTCGCTTCTTCGACGATACCCGGCGCTCTCTCCGACCGATCGACGGCTGCAACGATTACCATACTGACCGTATTCCGCCCCGGAATATAAAAGGTTCCTCCCGGTGGGTCGACTCGCGTCACGGGGCCGCGGCGCGCGAACCGGCGCGAACGACGATCGACGACCGAACTGGCTCTCGCCGGTCGACCGGGGCGCACACCGCCTTTGTATACCAAGTTCGACATCTGACAACGGGAATTTTAATAGAAACATTTATGATATTGCCACCGAATGGCATGCATGGATACGGCGAAAGCCGAACCCCCGAAAGCGGATCCGGGCGAGAAAACCAGCTGAGCCGACCAACGTGACAAGATGACAGAAGAAACACCAACCGACTCGGTCGAATCGACCTCGAACACGAAGCGGCGACGCTTCCTGCAGGCGATCGGCGCAACATCCGCCATTTCGCTCGCCGGCTGTTCCGGCAACGGCGGCGACGGCGGCGACGGCGGTGACGGTAGCGACGGCAGCGACGGAAGCGACGGCAGCGACGGAAGCGACGGCAGTGACGGAAGCGACGGCGGCGACGGATGGTCCCCCGAAGGGACGGTCCGGTACATCGTCCCGTACGACGAGGGCGGCGGAACCGACACGTACGCACGCGGGATTCAGCCGGGACTCCGAGAGGCGGTCGGCGAGTCGCTGCAGATCGACAACATCCCGGGCGCCGGGGGTCTGAACGGACTCGGAGAGCTGTACCGCTCGGAGCCCGACGGACAGACCATCGCGGGCAACGCCGGACCGCTCGAAGTCGCGCCGCAGCTGATCAACGAGCCGGACTTCGACATCCGCGACCTCACCGGCCTCGGCGTGGTCGGGCAGTCGACGTGGTGTCTCGTCGTCAACGAGGAGTACCAGGACGAGGTCGAGACGTTCGACGACGTCCTCGCGAAGTACGAGAGCGGCGAGTGGGAGAACATCGGCGTCCAGTCGTCCGGGAGCTCCCAGGACATCATCGTTCTGCTGTACAAGTACGCGTACGAAGACGAGGTCGGCTGGAACTGGCAGAACCGCGTGCAGTACACCGGGACGGGTCCCGTGACGCAGGCGGTCGCCAGCGGCGAGGTCCCGTGCGGTATCGGGACCGACGCCGGGACCCAGTCCGTCGTCGACACGGGCCGCGTCTACCCCGTCGTGACGTTCTTCGGGTCCGGCACCCAGGTCTACCCGGACATCGATTCGGTCACCGACCTCGGCTACCCGGAGATCGACTTCGTCGGCGGCGTCTGGCGCGGCATGTACGGCCCGCCGGAGATGGACCAGGAGATCGCCGACTTCTACGCCGAAGCGCTGGAAGAGACCGTCAACAGCGAGCCCGTGCAGGAGTGGAGCAACGAAACGGGGAACCCGGTCGTGTACGAGGGCCCGGAGGTCGCCGAGCAGAACTTCGCGGACGCCTTCACGCAGTACGAGGAGCTCGAAATCCTCGAACTCGTCAACGAAAACCAGCCCTGAATCGATCGCGGCGCGACCGGCGCGTCGAACTCAATTTATTTATAGTTGGAGTCCAGCGGATCAGATAATACTGTCATGGTCAATTACTCAAAACGACTTGAAGGAATCACGGCGGAACACGTCCTACTCGTAACGCTGCTCGGGCTGTCCGTAGTGTTCTACGTCGACCCGATAATCAAGGATTACCCGGAGAACGCGACGATCTTTCCGCAGTTGATGGCACAGGTCGTCGGGATCGGATCGTTCCTCCTCCTCATACAGAACTACCTCCCGGGACCGCTCCAGAAGTTCGTCGCTCAGGAAGTGAGTATGACGGAGAGCTTCGAGGAGGGCCAAACCGAAGGTGTCGGCGCCATCGAGGACGCCGAGGAGGACGAGGGCTCCACGGACGTCGCGGACACCGCCGTCGACGAGAGGTATCTCGATACCGACGATGACGACGATACCGAGGGCGTCCGGGCGAAAGACCTCCCGCTCCATCAGAAGTGGGGCATCGACATCAACAACACCGTTATCATGATCGTCTTCTCGAGCATCTACTTCGCGCTCGGGTGGGCGGTCGGGTTCCTCTACGTGACGCCGCTGTTCGTCTTCGCGTACACCACGTGGTTCAGAGTGAGACCGCTCAAGTCGGCGTTCCTCGCCGTGCTCGCGACGGTCATCGTGTACGGGTTCATCGTCTTCCTGCTCATGCCGTTCGATCAGGGAGCGATCGTGTTCACGGAGGGGCTCTGAATGGCGGTCGCAAGTCTGGTCGAGGGGATACAGATCGCGGTCAGCTGGCCGGTCATCGGCTGGATGGCCGCCGGGCTGCTCGCGGGGATCGTCCTGGGAGCGCTGCCGGGGATCGGCTCGCCGGTCGGCATGGCGATCGTCCTCCCGCTCACCGTCCCGCTCGATCCGACGCCCGCGCTCATCCTCCTGATCTCGATTTACAGCGGTGCGATGTTCGGCGGGAGCATCTCCGCGATCCTGTTGAACGCCCCCGGGACCGAGTCGGCGGCCGCGACGACGCTCGACGGCTATCCGATGGCGAAGAAGGGGCTCGCGAAGAACGCGCTCGCGATCGCGACGACGGCCTCCGCGTTTAACGGGTTCATCGCCGCGATCCTGTTAGTCCTCATCTCCCCGATCCTCATCGAGGTCGTCCTCCTGTTCGGATCGGTGGAGTACTTCCTCCTCGCGATCCTCGGGATCTCGCTCATCACGATCGTCGCGGACGGGTCGATCGTGAAGGGGATCGTCGCGGGCGCGTTCGGCTTCATGATCTCGACGATGGGCATCGCCATCATGGCGCCGACGCCGCGCTACGCGTTCGGCCAGCTCGCGCTGTACGACGGGCTCAACTTCGTCGCCGCCCTGATCGGGATGTTCGCCTTCGCGGAGATGATGAAGCTCGCGATGCAAAACCAGATCGCTGAGGACGCGGTCGGCATCACGGGCAGCATCACCGAGGGGATCAAGACGGTGTTCAGGTACCCGAAGTCGCTGTTCAAAGGCGGTGTGATCGGCATGCTGATCGGCGCCGTCCCCGGCTCCGGCGCGACGACGTCGACGTTCGTCGCGTACGCCGAGGAGGCGCGCTCCTCGGCCGCCGACGGGATATTCGGCGAGGGCGACCCGCGGGGGATCATCGCCCCCGAGGGAGCGAACAACCCGACCGTCAGCGGGTCGCTAGTTCCGACGCTCTCGTTCGGTATTCCCGGGAGCGGTTCGACGGCGGTGTTCCTCGGCGGCATCCTGATGCACGGGCTCCAGCCCGGTCCGGGGCTGTTCGGCGCGCAGCTTCACATCACGTACGCGCTGTTCGTCTCGGTGTTCCTCGGCAACTTCATCATCCTCGCCGTCGGGTACACGGTCATCCCGTACGCGAGCGCGATCACGAAGCTCGACACGGACGTCATCATCCCGATGGTGATCGTCCTCTCGTTCATCGGCGCGTTCAGCCTCAGGCGGAGCTGGTTCGACGCCTTCGGCGTGCTGGCGCTCGGCATCCTCGGCTACTACATGGTGAAGTACAAGTACTCGGTGATAGCGTTCGTCCTCGGGATCGTGCTGGGGCCGATAGCCGAGGAGAACTTCTTCCGCTCGCTACAGCTATCGGGCGGCGGGTACGGCATCTTCGTGTCGCCGAGCCGGCCGCTCTCGCTCGGGATCTCCATCCTGATCCTCCTGGCGCTGTTCGGGCCGTTCCTCGGACCGTACGTAAAAAGGGCGGTGAATAACCTCAGATAGCGCGTCGCCGGACACCCCGGCACGGCGGATCGCTTCGACACTCGGCCGGGCGTCGCCGAACGCCCGACGACCGACGTACCGCTCGCGGCTCTGTTTTTATAGGTGCTCGATCGGACCACCGATGAGCCAGCGCTCCGTCGGCCGCCGGGTCGTTCGCGTCGAGCGCGCGCTCCGTCGGCCGCCGGATCGTTCGCGTCGGCCGCGTTCGCGTGCAACGAGCGGCGGGAACCGTACCTATAAACCGGTCTAGCGTCTGGGTTCGACCGTACGATGACCGCCCAGAAGCGAGACGCCCGGGCAGCAGACGCATCACTCGTTCGCGGCGATCCGCCGGCGATAACGGGCGCCGGCATGACGGCGTTCGCGACCGCCGACGACCGGTCGCTCCTCGACCTGCTCCTCGTCGCCGCGGAGCGCGCGCTCGACGACGCCGACCGCGACCCCGCCGACGTGGACTCGGTCCACGTGGGGAACATGGCCGCAGAGGCGTTCAACCGCCGGTCCGGGCTGGCGAACGCGCTCGTCGGCGGGCTCGGCATGACCGGCGTCACGGCCCGACGGGTCGAGAACACAAGCGCGAGCGGCGCCAGCGCGTTTCAGAGCGCCGTCGCGGCGGTCGCGAGCGGGCGGAGCGAACGGGCGCTGGCCGTCGGCGGCGAGAAGATGTCCGCCGCGGACACGGCGACGGCCACCGAGATCATCAGTCGGATCACGCACGACCGGGAGTACGAGCAGGGGGTCACCCTGCCGTCGTTCGGCGGCCTGGCGGCGGCCGCCTACCTGCGCGAGACCGACGCGGACCGGCGCGACTTGGCGCGGGTCGCCGTGAAGAATCACGTGAACGCGTACGCGAACGAGTACGCCCAGTTCAACAAGCGGATCGACGTGGCGGACGTGCTCGCGTCGCCGTCCGTCGCGTCGCCGCTGCGCCTCTACGACTGCTGTCCGACCAGCAACGGGGCCGCGGCGGTCGTGGTTGAGGCCGGGCCGGCGGCGACCGACGACCCGGTGACGGTCGCCGCCTGCGAGAGCGCCACCGGGACGCACGCGGTCGCCGACCGGACGGACCCGCTGGAGATCGATAGCGTCCGGATCGCCGGCGAGCGGGCGTACGACGCGGCCGGCTTCGGGGCGGACGCGGTCGACCTCGCCTGCATCCACGACGCGTTCACGATCCTCGAGTGGCTGGAGATGGAGGAGCTGGGGCTCGCGCCCGAGGGGCGGGCGTGGGAGCGCACTCGCGACGGGCTGACGGACCTCGACGGGGAGCTCCCAGTCAACCCCGGCGGCGGGCTGAAGGCCCGCGGGCACCCGCTCGGTGCGACGGGGATCTCGCAGGTGATCGAGCTGGTGTGGCAGCTCCGCGGCGACCTGCCCGACGAGCGGGCGGTCGACGGCGCGTCCCGCGGGCTCGCCGTCAACGTCGCCGGGTTCGGAAACAACGCTGTCTGTACGCTGCTGGAGGGCGACGCGTGACCGAACTGCTGGAGTGCCGCGACTGCGGGCACCGGACCTTCTACGAGAAGCACCGCTGTCCGGAGTGCGGCGGGGCGGAATTCGACGGCGTCGCGGCGGGGTCCGGCGAGCTGCTGTCGGTGACGACCGTGCACGTCACGCCCGACGGGGTCCGGGAGCCGAACGCGCTCGGGCTCGCCGCGTTCCCCGGCGGCGCGAACGTCGTCGCCCAGCTCGACGAGGCGCTCTCGATCGGCGACGACGTGCGGCTGGTCGGGGAGCGGGAGCTCCGGGTCACCGAGGACAGGCCGCTCCGGGGCGTCCGTCTCGCGGCCGTCGAGTGAGCCGGGGTTGAATGAGCCGCCCCCGAGGGGGCCGTCGCCCGGGAGAACCGGCGGAGACCCGCTTAGTCGCCGACCGGCTACACGTCGCCGCCGTCGAGCTCGTCGAGCGTCGCGATCTTGTGGACGGGGTGGCGGCCCTCGGGCGGCCAACCCATCGCGACGAGCCGGACCGGCTCGTCGAACGGGTTGTGGATCAGGTGCGCGCCGTCGCGGCCCGCGTCGAACCGGACGACGTCGTCCGCCGTCGCGTCGAAGCCGCCCTCGTCGACCTCGACCCGGCACGTCCCGTCGGCGACGTACACCACCTCCTGTTGGTCGTCATGGTAGTGGAAGTGATTCTCCGAGAGCCGCTCGCCGGGCTCTAAGACGGCGACGTTGAGATTGAATGCGTCGATCTCCAGTTCCGGGGAAAGCTCCCAGCGCCGTCCGGGCTTGTCCTCGCGTCGACCGATTTCCTCGGGCGTCACGTGTGTCCAACCATCGGTCATGTACCAGTTACTTTGCTCGGAGCGCATTAAGCATTCGCGTCGTACCGGGCCAACTCGACCAGGTTGCCGTCGGGGTCGCGGACGTACATCGACTCCATCGGGCCGCGAGCGCCCACTTTCTTAACGGGGCCGTGGACGACTTCGACGCCGCGGTCGCCGAGGTCACGGCGGAGCGCTTCGAGGGAGTCGTCGACGACGAGACAGAGGTCCCCGCTCCCCGGCGTCGGCCGATCCGCGTGGGGCGAGTACACGGCGTCCGCCGGGTGGAAGTTGATCTTCTGGTCGCCGAACGAGACGGCCCGCCGACCGCCGTCGAACGTCTCGGCCGTGCCGCCGAGTGTCCCCGCGTAGAAGTCGACGGCGCGGTCGACGTCGGCGACGGTCAACACCGCGTGATCGAGCCCGGTGACGTGCATGCGTTCTGTGGGAACGGCGAGCACATAAGCGCTCGGCAGGGCGGAGCGCTCGCCGCGTCGGAGCGCTCCCCGCGGGGCCCGACCGCGGGCACAACACTATACGTCGGTTCGTCGTACGGAGCCGTATGCGTGCCGTCAGATTCCACGACCACGGAGACGAGAGCGTACTGACCGTAGAGACCGTCGACCGGCCCGATCCCGGCCCGGGGGAGGCGCTCGTGCGGATCGAGGCGGCGAGTGTGAACCCGATCGACGAGTACGTGCGCGAGGGGAGCGTGAGCCCACCGTCCGGCCTCCCGCACGTCGGCGGGTCCGACCTCGCCGGGGTCGTCGAGGCGGTCGGCGACGGCGTGACCGCGTTCGAGCCGGGCGATCGCGTGTTCGCGACCGGCCTCGGCCTGTTCTCGCCCGGGACGTACGCGGAGTACACCGCGGCGCCGGTCGACCAGCTCGCGCCGCTGCCCGAGTCGGTCCCGTTCCGGGAGGGGGCGGCGGCCGCGATGGCGTTCGCGACCGCCTGGCGCGCGCTCGTGACCCGCGGCGACCTCCGACTGGGCGACGTCGCGCTGGTCCACGGCGCGTCCGGCGGCGTGGGCCACGCGGCGGTGCAGGTCGCCGCGGCGGCGGGCGCGACCGTCGTCGGCACCGCCCGCGACGGCGAGCCAGCCGCGTTCGCGCGGGAACTCGGCGCCGACGCGGTCGTCGACTACCGGAGCGAGCGCCTCGCCGACGACGTCGCGGCGGCGGCCGAGGGGCGCGAGGTCGACGTGGTGTTCGAGCCGCGGGCGGACGCGCACCTCGCGGCGAACCTGGCGTGCCTGACGCGCGGCGGCCGGATCGTCGTCATCGGGGAGGACGGGCCGATCGCCGTCGACGGCGGGACGTCGATGGCGGCGAAGCAGGCGGACGCGGACCTCCGGTTCATGTCGATCGTGGCCTCCGCGGGCGATCAGGCGGCGATCCTCGAACGGGTCGGCGAGCGCCTCGCCGACGGGACGTTCACCGCGGCGGTCGACTCCGTGTTCGGGCTCGATTCGGTGCCCGAGGCGCTGGCCGAGCTGCGCTCCTCCGGGACGCTCGGAAAGGTCGTCCTCGACACGTCTCGCTGATCGCCGGCGCGCCGGTCAGGGCTCCGGGATCGCGCCCGCCTCGATCAGCTCGTCGATGCGGGCGTCGTCGTAGCCGGCCGCTTTCAGCACGCGCACCGTGTCCTCGCCGAGCAGCGGCGGCGCCTTCTCGAACCCCGAGTCGGCCCGGTCGTAGTTGAGCGGGTGTTCGATGACGGGGATCTCCCCCGCCGCGGGGTGGTCGATCGAGCCGACGGCGCCGCGGGCGCGCACCTGCTCGTTGTCCAGCGCCTCGTCGACGTCGAACACCGGCCCCACGGGGAGCCCGCGCTCGTCGGCCAGCAGGTCGACCCACTCGTCGGTCGTCTTGGTTCGGAGGACCTCCGAGAGCTCCGCTTCGAGCGCGTCCATGTTGTTCACCCGCGCCGAGTTCGTGGCGAAGCGCTCGTCCGTCGAGAGGTCCTCGCGGCCGATCGCCGCGCAGAACTCCTCCCAGAGCTTCTGGTTCCCGCAGGCGACGTTGAGGTGACCGTCGGCCGTCGGGTACATCTGGTACGGCGCGAGCACCGGGTCCTTCGTCCCCATCCGCGAGGTCTCCTCGCCGACGAAGCTCTTGCCGGCCTGCTTCGTGAGCCACGGGAGCGCCGCGTCGAGCATCCCGAGCTCGACGCGCTCGCCCTCCCCGGTCCGCTCGCGGTTGTACAGCGAGGTGACGATCCCGAACGCGGACCACATCGCCGTGATGAGGTCCGTCTGCGGGAGCCCGACCTTCGCCGGCGGGGCGTCGGGGTAGCCCGTGACGCTCATCATGCCGCTCATCCCCTGCACGAGCAGGTCGTACCCCGGTCGGTCGCTCCACGGGCCCGTCTCGCCGAACGCCGAGATCGAGCAGTAGATCAGCTCGTCGTTCCGCTCCCGGAGCGTCCCGTAGTCGACGCCGAGCCGCTCGGCGGTGCCCGGTCGGAAGTTCTCGACGACGACGTCGGCCTCGGCCACGACGTCGTACAGCGCCGTCAGCCCCTCCTCGGTCTTCAGGTTCAGTTCGATGCTCTGCTTGCCGTAGTTCACCGTCCAGAAGTACGGCGACTCGCCCTCCTCGGACGCCGGCTTCCCGGGGCCCTCGTACCCCTCGACGTCGACGAACGGCGGCCCGGAGTACCGGCTGTCGTCGCCGACGCCCGGCCGCTCGACCTTGATCACTTCCGCGCCCTGGTTCGCTAACATCAATGTGGCGAAGCCGCCGGTGACGAACGTCGTCAGGTCGATCACGACGATCTCCTCTAAGAGTCGCTGTCGCTTCTCGTCTGCGCTCATACCTACCACTCCGACGACGAGGTCATAAAGGTTGGGAGATTTCGGGGGGTGCCCGGCGGACGGCTACAGCCGCATCAATAACAGTACCGCGGCGCCGCCGAGCCCGGCGATCCCCGCGAGGAGCAAGAACAGCACGGAGCTCGTCGCGTGCGTGAGCACGAACCCCGCGAGCGACGCGCCGAGGGCCCCGACGCCGAACATCGCGAGATACGTGAACCCGTACGAGAGCCCCTGCACGGCTTCGCCGGCGTTCTCGGCGACGACGACCTGATAGATCGGCGCCGTGCCGTACACGAAGAAACCGATCAGGAGGCAGACCCCGACGAGCGCGACGGTCCCGAGTCCCCGGACGAACGGGAAGGCCGCGGCGAGACCGGCGAGGACCGCGAAGAAGCCGAAGAACGCGGTGGTGCTGGAGACGCGGTCGGTCAGCCGCCCGCCCACGTACTGGCCGCCGATGCCGACGGTCAGGAGGCCGGTGTACACGTACTGGGCCGGCTGGACGGTCTGGTCGAACAGCTCGAAGGGGCGCAGCGCCGGGGACTCGGCGAGGACGTCCGGGAGGAACGTCAGCAGGCCGCGGTAGTACGTGCCGTACAGCAGCACCGCGACGAGCGCGACCGTGAAGGCGGTCGCGAACAGGGTGCGGGAGTCCCGAGCGGTCTTCCGGAGCTCCTGGGCGATCGAGCCCGTCTCGCCGGCGTCCTCGCCCCCGCCGAGTTCGAACTCGATCCGCGTGCCGGCCAGCCCGACGAGCAGGGCGACGGCCGACAGCGCGCCGGCCGCGAGCCGCCAGTCGGCGAACATGAGGAGCAGCGCCGTGAGGAGCGGGCCGAACGCCGTCCCGACGTTGCCGCCCACGCCGTGATACGCGAACACCGTGCCGCGGGCGTCCGCGGTGCGGCTGATGAGCGAGAGCCCGGCGGGGTGGTAGACGCTCGCGAAACAGCCCCACAGGAGGACGGCGACGGCGAGCGAGACCACGCCGCGCGCGAGGGCCACGATCCCGAACCCGATCCCCATCCCGACGATGGAGGCCAAGATCAGCCGCCGCGAGCTGAACCGGTCGGAGAGGACGCCGCTCACCGGCGCGCCGAGCCCGATGAACGCGTATCCGGCGCCGATGACGGTGCCGATGACGGCCGCCGAGACGTCGAATTCGGCCATCCAGAGCCCGACGAAGAGCGGTATGGAGAGTTCGTACGTGTGAAACATCCCGTGGGCGAGAGAGGTAAATCGCACGAGAGCCCGGTCGTTCGCGTTCATTGGGTTGACGAGCGCCGAGAGACGTAATAAACTCTCGGGGCCCGGCGATCCTCACACGGAGTGTTCGATGTGGAGCTCCAGCTCGTTGACCGCGCCGAGGATCCGCTCGGGGAGCGCCTCCGTGAAGCGATCGCCGGTGATCCGGTTGGCGGGTCCGGAGACGCTCAGCGCGCCGACCACCTCGCCGCCGGCGATCACCGGCGCGCCGATCGCGTGGACGCCCGCCGTCGTCTCCTGTCGGTTGAACGCGTAGCCGCGGTCGCTGATCGCGTCGAGCTCCGCGAACAGCTCCTCGCGGGTCGTGATGGCGTCGTGTCCGGCGTCCAGTCCGCGGTCGTCGAGGATCGCCTCGACGCGGTCCCGGTCGTAGGCCGCGAGGATCGCCTTCCCACCCGCGCTCGTGTGGATCGCGCCGCGCTTGCCCACGTGGGCGCCGGTCTGGACGGCGCTCTGTCCGACTTCGGTGTAGAGGTACACTCGCTCGCCGTTCTCCTCGACGATGAACTGCGCGCGTTCGCCCGTCTCGTCGGCGAGGGCGTCGACCTTCTCCTTGATCATGGGGTACGCCGTCACCCGTCGCTGGATCTGCCCGCCGATCGTGAGGAACTGGAGGCCGAGGGCGTACACGTCGCCGTCGCGGACGACGTACCCGTGTTTCTTCAGGGTGGCGAGGTGGCGGTGGACCGTGCTCGGAGCCAATCCGAGATGCTCGGATAAATCAACGATAGTCATCCCGTCGGTATCTCGCAGTACGTCGATCAGTCGTAACGACGTTTCAGTCGTTTTCGCGACCGATTTGAGCTCTTTTGCCATACACGGTACACCGGCCCAAGCCACTTAACTTCCCGTGTACTCGGATAATAAAGAATATTTGACCGCGTGAGCCGGCCTATATCCCGGGCAGACGCGGCCGAATCAGACCGAAATCTGATTTCGCGGGACGACTCGTCCCGGATTCTGACGCTTAATATCGGCGAGTAAGGCGAAAAAGAGAGACGTGCCGACTACAGACGTCGATCCGGTATGTTCGGATCCAGATCGGATCTCGACGAATTTCATTACATCCGTACGTTTGTAACGGCAGTCGGACCGGCGACGCGGGATCGACGCCTCGCA
>NZ_NHPE01000016.1:29326-60775 GCF_002252895.1 Halorubrum sp. Eb13
CGCCGGGACCGGTCGCGGGATCGACGGTCGCAGGTGCCGATCGTGGGGGACGGTCGCGGGGGGTCGGTTTCGGGACGAATCGCGCCGCGGCCCCCACGTTTATGTCGGTCGAGCGGGAGTCGTTCGCATGGACTCACTCGACGACCTCGTCGTGCCCGAGGCGACCGTGCTCGACGCGTGCGGCGACCGACCGCTCCCGGATCTGGGGCTCATCGAGCGCGACTGGGACACCGATCCGATCCCGAGCGATCGCGTCGAGGCCGCGGCCGCCGAGGCGGTGGCGTCGCTGGAGTTCGCCGGGGTTCCCGAGGGCGGCGAGGTCGCCGTCGGCGCCGGCAGCCGCGGGATAGCGAACCTCCCGTCGATCGTGAGCGGCGTCGTCGGCGCGATCGAGGACGCCGGCTACGACCCCTTCGTGTTCCCGGCAATGGGGAGCCACGGCGGGGCGACCGCGGAGGGACAGCGGGAGATGCTCGAATCCCTCGGCGTGACCCCTGCGGCGATCGGCTGCGAGATCCGGTCGAGCATGGAGGTCGTCCGCGTCGGCGAGACGCCGGACCGGGGCGTTCCCGTGTACGCGGACGCGCACGCCGCCGGCGCCGACGCGATCGTCCCGGTCAACCGGGTGAAGCCCCACACCGACTACGACGGCCCCGTCGAGAGCGGCCTCTCGAAGATGCTCGTCATCGGCATGGGGAAACAGCGAGGGGCGAAGACCGCACACGAGTGGGCGATCGACTGGAGCTTCCGGAACATGATCCCGGAGATCGCGGAGAAGCTGCTGGCCGAGCTCCCGGTCGCGGGCGGCGTCGCGATCGTCGAGGACCAGTTCGACGACACCGCCGTGATCGAGGGCGTCCCCCCGTCCGGCTTCCTCGACCGCGAGGCGGAGCTGCTGGAGCTCGCGTACGACCGCCTGCCGACGATCCCGTTCGACGACGTCGACGTGTTAGTCCTCGACCGACAGGGCAAAGACGTCAGCGGACAGGGGATGGACACGAACGTGATCGGTCGCCGCCCGTTCGCGATCAACGAGCCGGAGCCGGAGCTGCCGGACGTCAAGCGGATCTTCGTGCGAGGGCTGACGGAGACGACACACGGCAACGCCATGGGGATGGGCTCCGCGGACTTCGTCGGCCGCGACCTGGCCGCCGAACTCGACAGCTCGACCACCCTCATCAACGCGATCACCGCGAGTACGACGCGGGGGGTTCGACTCCCGCCGGTCGTCGAGACGGACCGCGCCGGCCTCGTCGCCTCGCTGTCGACCGTCGGCGTCGTCGGCCCCGACGACGCCCGCGTGCTTCGGGCGACGGACACGATGCGGCTCGGCCGGCTGTACGCCTCTCCGGCGCTCGTCGAGGAGGCGCGCGAACGCGACGACCTGCGGGTCCTCGCGGAGCCGAGCCCGATCGAGTTCGACGACGGCCGGTTCGTCGCGCCGACGCCGCACGAAACCGGAGACGGCGGCGATTGAAAGATAGATTTAAGTCCGTGAGAGGATTGAGTAAGATAACCGATGGTTCAGACCTCTCAATCGGTCGTGCGCGTCGACGTTCGAAACGTTGGCGGCATCGACGAGGCGTCCGTGACCCTCCCCGAGGGGGTCTCGGTGTTGGCCGGGCGAAACGCGACGAACCGGACGTCCTTCCTGCAGGCGCTGATGGCCGGGCTCGGGAGTCGTCGGAGCTCGTTGAAGGGCGACGCAGACGAGGGCGCGGTGACCCTCGAAGTCGGGGACGAGACGTACACCCGGACGCTGACGAGACGCGGCGACTCGGTCGCGTTCGGCGGCGACCCGTACCTCGACGACCCGGAGCTCGCGGACCTGTTCGCGTTCCTGTTAGAGAACAACGAGGCGCGTCGGGCCGTCGCGCGCGGCGACGACCTCCAGGAGATCATCATGCGCCCGATCGACACCGACTCGATCGACGCCGAGATCCGGGAGTGCAAACAGGAGCGGTCCGAGATCGAATCCGAGATCGACCGACTCGACGGGCTCGAACGGGACCTCCCCGAGCTCGAGGCCGAGCTCCGGGAGAAGCGGTCGGCCCTCGACGACGCCGAGGCGGAGCTCGAAGCGGTCAGGGAGGAGCTGAACGACCTCGACGCCGGCGTCGAGGAGAGCCGCACCCGGAAGCGGGAGCTCGAGGAGGCGTTCCAGCGCGTTCGCGACGCCCGCTCGGAGCTCGACGACCTCGAGTTCGACCTCGAGACCGAGCGGTCGACGCTGACGGAGCTGAAGGCGGAGCGGGACGAGCTCCGGCAGACGATCGAGTCGGCACAGGAGCCGGAGGAGAGCCCCGATCAGCTCGCCGGACGCGTCGACGAGCTGCGCCGCCGCCAGCGGTCGCTCGACGACGCGATTAACGAGCTCGGCAGCGTCATCAACTTCAACGAGGACATGCTCGACGGGTCGGCGCCCGCCATCGACGTCGGTCGGAGCGGCGACGGCGCGGCCGACGCCGACGGGGCGTCCCGGGCCGGCGACAGTCCGACCGACGCGCTGACCGGCGACGACCGGACGACGTGTTGGACTTGCGGCTCCGAGGTCGAGACCGAACAGATCGAGACGACGCTCGACCGCCTCCGGGACCTGCGGTCGGAGCGGCTCGACGAGCGCAGCGAGCTGCGCTCGGAGATCCAGGAGCTCACCGACCGACAGTCCGCGCTGCGCGAGGCGGAACGCGAGGTCGAGCGCGCCGAGGAGCGGCTCGATACGGTCCACTCGGAGATAGAGGCGACGGAGTCTCGAATCGCCGACCTCGAACCGCGGATCGAGTCGAAGGAGTCGGATATCGAGGAGCTGGAGGCGGAGGCCGAGTCGATCGACGTGGACGGTCACAACGAGGCGCTGGAGCGCCACCGCGAGGCCAACGAGATCGAACTCCGGATCGGGCGGCTAGAGGACGAGATCGAGGAGATCGAAGCGCAGATCGACGAGCGGGAGGAGGCGATCGAGCGCCGCGAGGATCTCGAAGCCGAGCGGGAGGCGGTCGCGGACCGGTTGACGGAGCTGCGAACGCGGGTCGACCGGCTGGAGGAGAGCGCCGTCGAGGAGTTCAACGAACACATGGCGACCGTCCTCGACATCCTCGAGTACGAGAACCTCGACCGGATCTGGATCGAGCGCCGCGAGACCGACGTGCGCGAGGGGCGGCAGAAGGTCACGCAGACGCGGTTCGACCTCCACATCGTCCGCTCGTCTCCCGACGGCGCGGCGTACGAGGACACCGTCGACCACCTCTCCGAGAGCGAGCGCGAGGTGACCGGACTGGTGTTCGCCCTGGCGGGATACCTGGTTCACGACGTCCACGAGACGGTGCCGTTCATCATCCTCGACTCGCTGGAGGCGATCGACTCGGACCGCATCGCCCGCGTGGTCGACTACTTCCGTGACCACGCCGACTACCTCGTGGCCGCGCTGCTCCCCGAGGACGCCGCCGCGCTCCCCGACGAGTACGCGTACGTCGAGCAGATCGAGTGACTCCGGACCGCCACTGATCGGTTCGGAACCGGCGCCGTCCGGTGCTGGAACGCGGCGTGACACCGATACCCTTGTAACGCTACCCCTCGATCGATCGGTATGACCGGCGAGGACGGACCGAACACGAAGGTCGGCCGAGTGATCGAGGCGTACGACCTCGACGAGATGGGGCCGACGCTCGAGGCCGAGTGGACGGGCGAGACGGGCGAGCGCACGAGCCTGCGGGATCTCGCCGACGAGTTCAACGAGGCGGTGTTGACGGCGGCGGTCCGCGAGACCGCCAACCCGTCGCTCGACGTCGAGATATCGAGCACGTACGAGGCGCTGCAGGACGGGACCGGCTCGGAAGTGACTCGGGCGCGACGGCGGCTCGAACGCAAGGGCGTGGACGTCGACGAGCTGACGGGAGACTTCGTCACGCACCAGGCGATCCACACGTACCTCACCGAGGACCGCGGAGCGAGCCTCCCGACCGACGATGAGGGCCGCGTCGAACGGAAGATCCAGACGATCGAGAAGCTGCAGGGGCGGCTCTCGGCGGTCAGCGAGTCGGCGATCTCGTCGCTCGCGAACGCCGACGAGCTCGACCGAGACGACTACGATGTCCTCGTCGACGTGCGGGCCGTCTGTCCCCACTGCGGGGCTGACGCGCCTGTCAGCGAGCTCATCCGGCGCGGCGGCTGCGGCTGCGAGACCGGAGACGCCGCGGCGGACGGCGACTGACTCGCGACCGGCCGACTACCGCTCTCTGGCCGCCGCGACCGCGTCGACCGTCCGGCGCGCGTTCTCCGCGATGCGCTCGAACTCCCCGTTCGCGACGGCGTCGTCGTCGACGATCGCGCTGCCGACCCCGACGGCGACGGCGCCGGCCTCGACGTAGTCGCCGGCGTTCGCGGGGCCGACCCCGCCGGTGGGCACCAGGGGGATCTGCGGGAGCGGGCCGCCGAGGGCCGCGACGTGTTCGGGTCCGCCGGTCGCGGCCGGGAACACCTTCACGAAGTCGGCGCCGGCCTCGGACGCGCGGAGGGCCTCCGTCGGCGTGAACGCGCCGGTCGCGACCGGCGTCCCGTAGCGGTTCGCGGTCTCGATCACGCCGGCGTCGACCGTCGGCGTGACGAGGAACTGGGCGCCCGCGAGCTGGACCGCCCGGGCGGTCTCCGCGTCGAGGACCGTCCCGGCGCCGACGAGGACGTCGTCGAACCGGTCGGCGAGCGCGCCGATCGTCTCCGTGACGGCCGGCGTGTCCGCGGTCACTTCGAGCGCCGTGACGCCGCCGTCGACGACCGCGTCCGCCACGTCGATCGCCGCGTCCGGGTCCACGCCGCGGAGGATCGCGACGACCCCGCCCTCGCGGATCCGGTCGGCTCGTCGTGAGTGCATACCCGCATCCGCGACGGCGACCCTAATAAATGGGACGGCTCGCGGGCAACGCTCGCTCCCGGCGACCGCCGATCCACCCGAAACGACTAACAGCGCCGGTGGGGTACTCCCAGGCGATCAGATGAGCGAAATCGTCGACTACGAGCTGTTCGAGGTGCCGCCGCGGTGGCTCTTCCTGCGCGTCGAGACCGCAGACGGAACGGTCGGGTGGGGAGAGCCGGTCGTCGAGGGGCGGTCGAAGACGGTGCGGACCGCCGTCGAGGAGCTGTTCGAGAGCTACCTGCTCGGGGAGGAGGCCGGTCGGATAGAGGACCACTGGCAGGCGATGTACCGCGGCGGCTTCTACCGCGGCGGGCCGGTGCTGATGAGCGCCATCGCCGGCGTCGACCAGGCGCTGTGGGACATCAAGGGGAAGCAACTCGGCGTCCCCGTCCACGACCTGCTCGGCGGCGCGGCGCGCGACCGCATTCGGGTGTACCAGTGGATCGGCGGCGATCGGCCCTCCGACGTGGCCGAGCAGGCCCGCGCACAGGTCGAGGCCGGGTTCACGGCGCTGAAGATGAACGCGACCGAGGAGATGGAGCGGGTCGACGACCCCGCGACCGTCGACGCCGCCGCGCGGCGACTGCGCGAGGTCCGGGAGGCCGTCGGCGACGAGGTCGGGATCGGCGTCGACTTCCACGGGCGGGTGTCCAAGCCGACGGCGAAGCGCCTCGTGGCGGCGCTGGAGCCGTACGACCCCATGTTCGTCGAGGAGCCCGTCCTGTCGGGGCACAACGACGCCCTCCCGCAGATCGCCGCGCACACGACGACGCCGATCGCGACCGGCGAGCGCATGTACTCGCGGTGGGACTTCAAGGAGGTGTTCGAGAGCGGCGCCGTCGACGTGATCCAGCCGGACCTCTCGCACGCGGGCGGGATCACCGAGGTGCGGAAGATCGCCGCGATGGCCGAGGCGTACGACGTGGCGATGGCCCCCCACTGCCCGCTCGGCCCGATCGCGCTCGCCGCCTGCCTGCAGGTGGACGCCTGCTCGCCGAACGCCTTCATCCAGGAGCAGAGCCTCGACATCCACTACAACGAGACGAGCGACGTGCTCGACTACCTCGCGGACCCGTCCGTCTTCGACTACGAGGACGGGTACGTGCGGATCCCCGACGGCCCCGGGCTCGGGATCGAGATCGACGAGGAGCACGTCCGCGAGCAGGCCGAGAGGGACGTGGACTGGCACAACCCCGTGTGGCGGCACGCCGACGGGAGCGTCGCCGAGTGGTGAGGCGAGAGCGGGGGTCGTCCAGGGGAGCGGGGACCCGCGGGCGATGATTATTTGACCGGCGGCGCCGGCATGACACGTATGTCACCGAGCGATCCGACCGAGAACGCCGTCGCGGACAGACACGCGGACACCGTCGCCCTCGTCACCGGCTCCACCCGAGGGATCGGCGCGGGCGTCGCCCGTCGCTTCGCCGCCGAGGGCGCCGCGGTCGTGGTGACCGGGCGCTCCGCCGACCGCGGCGAGGCCGTCGTCGACGAGATCGAGTCGGCGGGCGGCGACGCGACGTTCGTCCGGGCCGACATGCGCGAGCCGGCGGAGATCGAGGCGCTCGTCGACCACGCCGTCGCGGAGTACGGGCGGATCGACGTGCTGGTGAACAACGCGGGCGTCCAGACGGAGACGACCGCTCGCGAGGCGACGATCGACGACTGGGAGTTCGTCGTCGAGACCGACTTCCGGTCGTTCTGGCTGTGCGCGAAGCACGCGGCCGAGCGGATGCCCGCGGGCGGGACGATACTCAACACCTCCTCGAACCACGCGTTCCTCACGATGCCGGGGCTGTTCCCGTACAACGCGGTCAAGGCCGGGATCAACGGAATGACCCGCGCGCTGGCGCTGGAGCTCGGTCCAGACGGGATCACGGTGAACACGATCAGCCCCGGCTGGATCGAGATCGAACGGACCCGGGAGGAACTGGGCGACGACTACGAGCACACGGAGGACATCCACCCGGTCGGTCGCCTCGGGAAACCGGCCGACGTGGCCGGACTCGCTGCGTTCCTCGCGAGCGACGACGCGGACTTCATCACCGGCGAGAGCGTCCTCGTCGACGGCGGGCGCTCGCAGGTGATGCAGGACGACAGCTACCTCGACTACCGCCGGAATCGGTGACGACGCGGCGACCACTCCGACGGCGGTGCGGTGGCAGTGCGGTCCGTCGACGGCGGAGGTGGAATCGAGATCAGACAAACTGTATATAAGAGTATATACTATTCAGTTTAAATACTATATTACTGTCATTTCGCTTTTGGGAGTCAGTCGTGCGGAGTCGGTCGATACTTCGGCGTTCATGCTGATTTCTGTCTCAGGTGATAAGCCGCTAATAACAGGCGCTGACGCCGACTCGTCGACGAACGGTTACCGTCGATCGGCGCGTCTACGACTCGTTCGAGCGTCACCGCTCAGTCCTCGGTTGTCGATCCCCTCGGCCGAGCGGTCCGCGTTGGATTCGAATCCCAGTCGAACGGTTCATACGGCCTTTTACGGCGTATATCGACGACCGTCGTCGTGAGAGATCAGCGTCTCGGTCGACGCGAAACGCCGCTGCGATCGCCGATACGGAACGAACAGAGACGATCCACGTAACCGCAATATATAAGAAATATATAATAGCTTTTTATCTGGTAATTCGTCGATCCGCGGCCGTGTCAACACCGCGTCGTCGAGAACCTCATCGATCGAGCGGGAGAACCGTTTATTGCCCGCGGGGCGCACGGCCCCGTATGGACGAGGCGGCGGTGTTCGATCGCGTCGTGACCGCGCTCGACGAGCGGAACTACGAGCCGCTGGTGCACGTCCCGGACGCCCACAGCGAGACGTACGCCGACGTGCTCGACCGCTGTCGCCGCCACGAGATCGCGATCCGGGGGCGGTACCCGGACGTGCTCGGCTTCACCGACGCGGACCGCGTGTTCGCGATCGAGGTGAAGGGGTCGACGAACCTCCTCCGCGGCATCGGGCAGGCGATGACGTACCAGCAGGGCGCGCACGTCTCGTACCTCGCGGGCGACGGCGAGGCCGTCGCGCCGCACGCGAACCTGCTCCGGTCGAAGGGGGTCGGCGTCATCGGCGTCGACGCCGACGGGGCGACCTCGTGGAGCGACCCGCCGAGCGCGGAGTCGGCCGAGGAGGTCGCCGACATCGAGGGACAGCTGTCCGTCAGGCTTCGGAGCGACGCGTTCGGCGGCGACGTCACGACCCTGAGCCTCGCACAACCGCTGAACTACCTCGCGCCGGTCGTCGCCCTCGATCGGTACGGGCCGCTCGCGCGCGACGAACTCGTCGACGTCATCGCCGACGAGTACGGGTTCGGCGCCGGCGACGAGACCGTCGCGAGCGCTCGGACCCTCGGCCTCCTCGCGCTCGGCTCGCCGCACGAGCTGACCTCGCAGGGCGAACTGGCCGCGACGGTGCTCCGCGGGTACGGGATCGAGGACCTCGACGACCTCCGGTTGACGAAGGCGGACGTCGGCCGGGACACGGTCGCCGAGGTCCACCCGCCGCTCGCGGTGCTCCTCCGGAACTCGTTCTCCAGACACCCCGAGTTCGGCCTGCTGCTCGACGCGCTCCGCAAGGAGGGGCCGCGCGTGCAGTTCCTCGACCTCGTCGAGCGGCTGGTCCGCGAGTACCCGAACGTCTTCCTGAGCGCGTTCTGCACGACGCGGGGCGCCGCCCGCGCCCGAGAGCTGATCGAGCGGGGGAAGACCGCTCGGCTCTATCGAGACCCGTCGGTCTGGCGGGACGTGATCCGCACCAACGTCCTGTTCAACTTCGTCCAGCAGCTGAAACACGTCGGCGTGCTCGCGCCCGAAACGCGCAGTCACAGCGGGGCGATCGCCGAGTACGACCCCGACGAGAAGCCGTGGATCGTCGCCGACCCGGGCTAGGCGTCCGGAGCCGCGACCGAAGGCGGACCGACGCGACCGAAGGCGGACCGACGCGACCGGAAAGCGACCCGCCGGCGGCGGATACGGGTCGGACATGTCGTTCGAACATCACCCGAAGTATCTAGTATTATTAACCGTGTACATTACCGTGGCATGGTATCAGTAGGCAAGATGCGCGAGCTGTACGCCGACATGGTAACGGCGCGGTACTACGAGGAACGCCTCCAGGAGGAGTACCTGGAGGGGAAACAGCCGGCGTTCGACATCTCCGCGGGACCGATCCCCGGCGAACTCCACCTCGCGGCGGGCCAGGAAGCGGCCGCTGTGGGCGTCTGTCACCATCTCCGGTCGGACGACACCGTGACGGCGCCACACCGACCGCACCACGTCGCCATCGCGAAGGGCGTCGATCTGAAGCGAATGACCGCCGAGATATTCGGCCGGAAGACCGGTCTCGGCAAGGGGAAGGGCGGTCACATGCACCTGTTCGACCCCGACGTGAACTTCGCGTGTAGCGGGATCATCGCCGAGGGATGTCCGCCGGCGGCCGGGGCGGCGTTGGCGGCGAAAAAGCGGAACGAGGACGCCGTCGCGGTCGCGTTCCTCGGCGAGGGGGCGATCGACCAGGGGGCGTTCCTCGAGTCGCTGAACTTCGCGAGCGTCCGCGACCTGCCGGTCGTCTTCGTCGTCGAGGACAACGACTGGGCGATCAGCATGCCGAAAGAGCGCGTCACCGACGTAGAGGACGGCTCGAAGCGGGCGGCCGGGTTCGACATGCCCGGCGTCCGCGTCGACCGGGACGACGCCCTCGCCGTCTACGAGGCGGCGGGCGAGGCGGTCGGGCGCGCTCGGGACCGAAACGGACCCACGCTCCTGGAGGTGCAGGTCCACCGCCGGATGGGCCACTTCATGGGCGACCCGCAGACGTACCGGTCCGAGGACGACGAGGAGGCGGCGCTCGCTCGCGACTCGATCGACAGGATGGAGTCGGCGCTGCGGGACCACGGCGTCGACGACGACGGACTCGCGGCGGTCCGCGACGACGCGGAAGCGCGGGTCGAAGCGGCGATCGCGTGGGCGAAAGAACAGCCGCAGCCGGAGCCCGAGGACGCCTACGAGGACGTGTTCGTGAACCCGCCCTCGGGCGTGACGACGGACGAACCGGAGTTCGAGCTCGCGGAGGTGAACGGCGATGAGTGAGACGGAGGGCGTCGTCGACCGCGAGCTGACGATGAGCCGCGCGATGGTCGAGTCGATCGCCCACGAGATGCGCGAGAACGAGGAGGTGTTCTACATGGGCGAGGACGTCGCCGACTACGGCGGCATCTTCGACAGCACGCAGGGGCTGCTCGACGAGTTCGGCCGCGACCGGATCATGGACGTACCGATCAGCGAGACCGCGTACCTCGGGGCGGCGGTCGGCGCCGCGCAGGAGGGGATGCGGCCCGTCGCGGAGCTGATGTTCGCGGACTTCTTCGGCGTCGCGATGGACCAGATCTACAACCAGCTCGCGAAGAACACCTACATGAGCGGCGGCAACGTGAACGTGCCGCTCGTGCTCACGGCCGCCGTCGGCGGGACGTACAACGACGCGGCCCAGCACTCGCAGACCCTGTACGGGACGTTCGCGCACGTCCCCGGGCTGAAGGTCGTCGTGCCGTCGACCGCCTACGACGCGAAGGGGTTGATGCACAACGCGATCCGCGACGACGACCCGGTGATGTACCTGTTCCACAAGCGGCTGATGGGGATCGGCTGGATGCCGGCGCCCGACGGCCCGAAGACGCCGGTCCCGGAGACGGACTACACCATTCCCTTCGGGTCGGCGGACGTCAAGCGCGAGGGCGCCGACGTCACCGTGGTCACGCTCGGGCTCCACGTCCACCGCGCGCTCGACGCGGCGGAGTCGCTCGCGGCGGCGGGCGTCGACGTGGAGGTCGTCGACCTCCGGACGCTGGTTCCGCTCGACATCGACACCGTCCTCGAGTCGGTCCGGAAGACCGGGCGGCTCGTCGTCGTCGACGAGGACTACCGGTCGTTCGGCGTCACCGGAGAGGTCGTCGCGAGCGTCGCCGACCGCGACCTCGGCGCGCTCGACGCCGTGGAGCGAGTGGCCGTCCCGGACGTCCCGATCCCGTACGCCCGTCCGATGGAGGACGAGGTGATCCCGGACGCGGGCGATATCGAGGAGCGCGTTCGAGCGGTCCTGTCCGCGGAATGAGCGAGCGACGACTGGCGGCCGACGGCGGCACCGGGATGCGGGTCGCGGTCCGCGCGACCGGCGACTGGGAAGCGGACGTCGACGAGACCGAGGGCATCCTCGTCGACTGGTTCGCCCGCGAGGGCCGGTCGGTCGAGGCGGGCGACACGCTCTGTGAGATACAGGTCGAGAAGGTGAGCGTCGACGTCCCCGCGCCCGTGGCCGGGACGCTCGACGAGGTCGTCGTGGCCGAGGACGACGCGTTCGAGATCGGCGACACGCTCGGATGGCTCCGGACCGAGTGACCGCTCGCCGCTTCCGACATCCCTCGACTGTCGGGGACACGAGGCGTCAGCGAGCCAAATACCGTCCGAACAGCAGTGGAGAGACGAGCAGCGCGATCGGGACGGCGATCCAGACCTGCCCCGCGAGCACGTCGTACTGCCCGAGCGTGACCGAGACGGGCGTGCCCTCCGCGTACCCGACGACGAACTCGAAGCCGACGGTGAGCGTCGTCCAGAGAACGCCGACACCGATGCGTTCGGTCCGTCCGTACTCGATCGGCGTCCGCGAGAAGTAGGCGAACGAGACGAGGAGTATCGCGGCGACGAGGAGCGCGGTGCTCGCCACGTGTCCGAGGTAGTCGCCGATGCGGGGGATGAGGAAGACTTCTCGGAAGACGCCGTTGGCGACGGCGACGACAGCCATCACCGCCCAGACGCCCAGCGGATACAGGAGCGCGTGCGGTCGAACCGACCCCGTTTTCGATCCGGGTGTGAGTCTCATCAGTCGGCGTTCGTACCGCGACGAGATAAGCGGACGCGGAGATTCTCCGCCGTCGGGATCAGCGGGCGCCGAGCAGCGAGGCGAGCCGTTCCGGGAGGGCCGACCGGTTCGTCCGCTCGGTCGCCACCGACGCGTCGCCGGTCCCGAGCTCTTTGAACCCCGTCCCGGTCGGAACGAGGACGACGGCGTCGTCGGCGGCGATCTCGCCGCGCTCCGACAGCCGGGTCGCGCCCGCGAGCGACGCCGCCGACGCCGGCTCGACGCAGAATCCGCCGTCGACCGCGAACCGCCGCTGCGCGGCTCGTATCTCGTCGTCGTCGACGGAGACGACGGCGCCGGCGGTGTCGCGGACCGCGGCGAGCGCGCGACCGCCGCTCGGCGGGTCCGGGTTCCCGATCGAGTGAGCGATCGTCTCGCCGGTCTCGTCGGGCGCGATGGGCGTCGGGTCGGTCGCGCCCGACTCGAACGCCCGCGTTATCGGGTCTGATGCGGCGGTCTGGACGAGGCACAGCCGCGGGGGGTCGTCGAGGAGTCCGGCGGCCTCGAGGTCGCGGATCCCGCGCCAGAGCCCCGAGGCGAACCCGCCGGAACTCGTCGGCAGGACGACCGCGTCGGGCGCGTCGGGGGCGAACGCCTCGCAGATCTCGAACATCGCGGTCGCGTATCCGCTTATCCGAGCCGGGGCGTCGCTGACGAGGAACCGGACCGGGAGTTCGTCGGAGAGGTCGAGCGCGTCGCCGTAGAGGGCCCCGTAGTCGCCGTCGACGCGCACGATCGTCGGCTCGTACTGGCCGATGAGCTCGAGTCGGACCGGGGAGATGTCGTCGGGAACGAGGACGACGCACTCCCTGTCGAGGCTCGCGGCGTGGGCGGCGGTGCTCATCGCCATGTTGCCGTACGAGACGGTTCCGACGGCGCCGTCCGCCGCGGCGACCGCGTGCGGGACGGCCGCGGCGCTGCCCCGGTCCTTGTACGCGCCGGTCGGGTGTTCGCCCTCGTATTTGACGTACACGCGACAGCCCGCGGCGTCGTCGAGGCCCTCGCTCCTGACCAGCGGGGTGCCGCCCGCGGCGCGAGCGACGCCCTCGGGCCGGTCGATCGGCAAGAGCGGCTCGTACCGCCACGCGCCGTCGTACGCCCGGCAGTCCTCCCAGCCGAACGCCGCCGCGTCGGGCTCGAACCAGAGCGGCTCTCCGCAGTCGCAACGGACGCGGAGCGGGTCCCGGTAGCGATCTCCACATCGGTAACACCGCAGTGCGGGAGACATGGAGCGTTCTGCGGCGCGCGGCAACGTATACTCTCCGACCCGCGGAGGCCCTCACCCATCTCGCCGCTCCCGTCAGACCGCCGCCCGGTACGCGTTCCGCGACCACCGAACGGCATCCGTTCCGCGACCACCGAACGGCATCCGTTCCGCGACCATCGAACGGCATCCGTTCCGCGACCACCGAACGGCACACGGTACACGACCACCGACCGCGATCGCCGGCGAGCGCCGCCGGCACCAGCCTTTTCAGTATTCATCACGAAAAATAAACATGGACGTGGAAGCGGCGATGACCGACGTCTGCGACTGCCAGTACCCCGTCACGTACGACACCGTCGTCGAGGAGTGCGACGACGGCGTCGTCGAGTTCGCGAACGGCGAGACGATGCCGCTTCCGGAGATCCTCGACGTGGTCGACGACGAGCCGGACGCCTTCCGGTCCGAGGCCGAACTGGAGGAGTTCGTCACCTCGCTGCTCCCGGAGGACGCCGTCGGTCGAAAGGGGTACGACGACCGCGGGCGCGCCGCCGTCGAGTCGGACGAGACCTCGTTCTGACTCCCGGGCCGCCGCTCGTCTCGGCGCGGAGGCGACCGGTCCGGCTGCGCCGCCCCGCCGAGACGAGCGGCGCGTCCGACGACACCGAGACTCCTGAGGGCTACCGATGGGCGCCGACGCCGACTATCGCGCCGCAGCCGGCGCACTCGGAGACGACCAGCGGATCGGACGGGGAATGTCTCACGACCACGTCGGTGACGTCGGTCGGACCGCCGCACCGCCTGCAGAGGACCGGACGGGTGTCTATCATTTGGGTATCAGTACTCCGGAGAGAGCTACGTCGCTGTCGGGGATAACCGCATTCTATGCTTCGTTGTCAGGTCGGAAGGCCGTCCCGAGCGACCCGCGTCCGTCAAAACCGGGCGCGACGCCGCCCGAAGCGAGACCTCGCGAGAGCCGCGCGTCTCTTCTCGCCCGGCCGGCCGGCTCTCCGAGTACGAGACGTATTAAACGGCTGATTACGCGGCGCCCGCGTCTCGGGCCGGTTCCGCCGAAGCCCGAGAAGCCCGAGAAGTCCGACCGGGCCATCGTCCCCCGCTCGCCGCCGCTCCCGTCGACCGCCGGAGACGCCTCCGTTCGGGATCAGTTGACGTCGACGATTTCGACGTCGAACGTCAGCGTTTCCCCGGCGAGGCGCGGGTTGAAGTCCACTCGGACGACCTCATCGTCGACGTGGACGACCTCGCCCTGACGGCCGTTCTGAGCCTCGAGATACGAGCCCTCCTCGGGCGTCTGGCCTCCGAGCATCTCGCGGAGCTCGTCGGTGTCGAACGTCTGAATATTCTCGTCGGTTGGCTCGCCGTAGGCCTTCTCCGGCGGGATGGTCAGGGTGTCCGTCTCCCCGGCCTCGAGGCCGATGAGTCCCTCCTCCATCCCCTCGATGACCTGTTCGTCGCCGATTTCGACCGTGAGCGGCGCGTACTCTCGATCGGGCTGGGCCTCGGCGAGGCCCGTCTCCTCGGCGACGGACTGCCGAGAGGTGTCGAACACAGTCTCGTCGTCGAGCCGCCCAGTGTACTCGAGCGTCACAGAATCGCCGGTCTCTATCGTCATACGAACACGAGAGGTGCCAGACGGAAAGTCTGTTGCATCGAGCGCCTGCGGTCGGGACCCGTCCGCGAGCCCCCTGCACCGGTCGGGATTGGCTCGGTGTCAGTCGTCGGTCGGGGAGTTCGACGGAGACCCGTATGTTCAAGCCGACGCGCGAGTACCGTCGCACGTAGTGACGGCTGGATTGCGGCTCCGGACGTACGATCCGCGGGACGAAGCGGCCGTGTGGGCCCTCCACGAGTGGGCGCTCAGGGACGCCGGCGTCGACCCGACCGACGTTCCCGGCACGGACGACCTGAGCGCGGTCGAGGCGTCGTACCTCGAAGCCGGGGGCGAGTTCGTCGTCGGCGTCGTCGACGCGACCGATCCCTCGGACGGCCCGGCCGCCCCCACGAACGGCCTGACGGGTCCCGCGGACAGCTCAACCGACGCCGCGGCCGACGCCGCCGAGGCGTCCGAGACCGGTCTCGCCACCCGCGACGGCACGCTCGCGGCGATGGGCGGTTACCTCCCGAACCGCGCCGGCCACGGCGAGGAGCGAGACCGACCCGGCGCGGCCGAGCTCCATCGGATGCGCGTCGCTCCGCCGTACCAGCGACGCGGGTACGGTCGGGCCCTCCTCCGCGAGCTCGAACGCCGCGCGGCCGCCGCGGATTTCGGGACCCTGCTCGCCACGACGTCGACTCGGCAGGCGGCGGCCCTCGAGTTCTACCGCGCGCACGGCTACGAAGAGGCGGCCCGCTCCGTCGCCGGCGCGTACGAGCTCGTTCACTTCGAAAAAGAGCTGTGAGCGCCGACGCGCGCTCCCGTCGCGTCGCCCCGACTCAGTCCGCGAGGTCGAAGTGCTCGGCGGCCGTCTGCATGTCCTTGTCGCCGCGGCCGCAGAGGTTGACCAGCAGCGTGTCGTGGCGGTCGTCCTCGGCGAGCTTGGCGGCCAGCGCGAGGGCGTGCGCCGGCTCCAGGGCCGGGATGATCCCCTCGGCCTCGCTCAGCTCGCGGAACGCGGCCAGCGCCTCGTCGTCGGAGACGGCGTGGTACTCGGCGCGGCCCATCTCCTGCAGCGCGGCGTGTTCCGGCCCGATGGCCGGGTAATCGAGACCGGCCGACACGGAGTGGTTCTGGGTGTCGTCGCCGATCGTCTTCGTCTTCATCCCCTGGAAGATCCGCGGCTCGTCCTGTTCAGTCTTCGAGAGGGGCGCCGAGTGGTTCTCGTCGTCGATCCCGCCCGGCTCGGCGCCGTAGAACTTGACGTCGTCGTCTTTGAACGCGTGCCAGAGCCCGATGGAGTTCGACCCGCCGCCGACGCACGCGACGCACGCGTCGGGGAGCGACCCGTGCAGCTCTCGGATCTGTTCGCGCGCCTCGGTGCCGATGACGGACTGGAACTCGCGCACCATCCGCGGGAACGGGTCGGGACCGACGACGCTCCCGACGAGGTAGTGGGTCGAGTCGACGTTGGCGGCGAAGTCCTCTAAGGCGGCGTCGACGGCCTCCGCGAGCCCCTCGTTGCCGCGCTCGACCGGCTCCACGTCGGCGCCCATCAGCCGCATCCGGAAGACGTTCATCTCCTGTCGCCGCATGTCGTGGCGGCCCATGTACACCGTCGTGTCCAGGTCGAGGAGGGCGCCGACCATCGCGGTCGCGGTGCCGTGTTGGCCGGCCCCCGTCTCGGCGATCAGCCGCTCTTTACCGGCGCGCTTCGCCAACAGGGCCTGTCCGAGCGTGTTGTTGAGCTTGTGGGCCCCGCCGTGGAGGAGGTCCTCGTGTTTGAGGTAGATGTCGGCGCCGTATCGCTCGCTCAGCGTTTCCGCGTGAAACACCGGCGTCGGACGACCGGCGAAGTGTTCGAGGAGATGCCGGAGCTCGGCCATGAACTCCTCGTCACCGATCGCGTCCTCGTACGCGGCCGCTAACTCGGCCAGCGGTTCTTCGAGCGGTTCGGGAACGTGACGACCACCGAACTCACCAAACTCGCCAGGTGTGGCCATGACTAATGTGAGGCGTCGGATTTCAAAAAACTACGTGCGGCGGCGGGCGGTGTGTGCGATCGCCGGGTGTGGCGGCGTTTCGAGAGCGCGACGCGCCTCCCTGATCACCGTCGTTCACTCGATGGGGACCGTCGCCGGCATCCTCAACCCCCCGGAGACGTTTCGGGTGACGACGACGGTCGGCGGCGAGTGACGCGCGGGCCCCGTCGCTCACCCGCTTTCCGCGGGATCGGTCGGCGTGATCCGGAGAACCGGTTCCCGAATCGCGTCGCGGCGGTCGCGACGGGCGTCCCCGTCTCTCCCGGTCGCGAACCGCAGTTTGGGAAACGTATTAGTGTTTGGTTGTATAATGTATTGCTAATATGGTAAACGGCGTGACCGCCGACGAGACGGGAGACGAGACCGACGGCTGCTGCGCGTCGCTCGACGGAGCCGACCCGGCGGCGACGGCGACGGACCTCCGGGCCCTGACCGCGATGGGGAACGACACGCGATACGAGCTGCTCCGCCTGATCGCGAGCGCCGACGGCGGCGTCTGCGTCTGCGACCTCGAAGCCGGGGTCGGCGTCGGCCAGAGCGCCGTCAGCCAAGCGCTCTCGCGGCTCCGCGACGCGGGGTTGGTGACACGACGAAAGGAGGGGTCGTGGCGGTACTACGGCCTGACCGAGACGGCCGCGGCGCTCCTCGAAACGCTCGACGACGTGCGGGGGAACGATGAGTAACGACGCCGAGGCGCGGGCCGACCGGGATCCAGAGGCGATCCGCGAGATGGTGCGCGAGCGCTACGGCCGGATCGCGTCGAGCGGTCGGGACGGTTCCGACGAGGTCGGCGTCGACGCCACCGACGACGGCTGCTGCGACGGCGGCGTCGCCGACGACGGCTGCTGTGACGGCGACGCGGACGCGACGGGGAGCGAGCGCCTCGGCTACGACGCGGACGACGTCGCCGCCGTCGCCGACGGCGCCGACCTCGGTCTCGGCTGCGGGAACCCGAAGGCCTTCGCCGAGATGACGCCCGGCGAGACCGTGCTCGACCTCGGCTCCGGCGCGGGGTTCGACTGCTTCCTCGCCGCCCGGGAGGTCGGGCCGGAGGGGCGCGTCATCGGCGTCGACATGACGCCGGAGATGGTCTCGAAGGCCAGGGCGAACGCCGAGCGGAACGACGCCGGCAACGTCGAGTTCCGCCTCGGCGAGATCAGCCACCTCCCCGTCGCCGACGCGACCGTCGACGTCGTCATCTCGAACTGCGTCGTCAACCTCGCTCCGGAGAAGCGGTCCGTGTTCGACGACGCCTACCGCGTCCTCGAGCCCGGCGGTCGCGTGGCCGTCTCCGACGTCGTCCAGACCGCGCCCTTCCCGGACGACGTCGAGCGGGACCCGGACTCGCTGACCGGCTGCGTCGCCGGCGCGGCCACCGTCGAGGCGCTCGAATCGATGCTCGACGGCGCCGGCTTCGAGGCGATCGAGATAACGCCCAAGGACGACAGCACCGAGTTCATCAGCGAGTGGGACGCCGACCGCGACCTCGGCGACTACCTCGTCTCCGCCGCCATCGAGGCCCGGAAGCCGACGGACGGCGCCTGACCGACCGGCGCCCGCGTCTCGTCGTCCGACTCGGTCACCGGGACGGCGACCCGGTCCGGGACGCCCCCCGGCTCGGGTCCGAGCCGAACCCGGACTCGGGAGGTCAGTCGGTGCCGCTGCTGGTCATGTACGTCAGCTGCGCCGTGAGGTCCGTCGCCGAGAGCATCCCGACGACCTCGTCGTCCCCGTCGGTGACGGGAAGGTGCTGAATGTCTCCCCGGATCATCTTCACCGCGGCGTCGTAGACCGCGTCCGTCGACGCGACCGTCGTCACGTCGTCCGTCATGTAGTCGACGACGGTCGCCGAACCGGGAACCCGGCCCGACGAGACGACCTCCGCGAGGTCGGTGGTCGTGAGTACGCCCGCGAGTCCCCCCGACTCGTCGAGGACGACCAAGGACCCGACGCCCTCGGTCAGCAACGTTTCCGCGGCGTGCTCGACGGCGGTGTCGAGCGTCGTCGTCAACAGGCCGGTGCTCATGAGCTCCGAAACGGGGGTCGACTCCGTCTCCATGTGCAGTGTCAACGTACTGCAACTGTAAACGCATTGCGCTCAGAATCGGGACATACTCAGAGAAAACGTACTGAACTTCCGCTTCCGAACACCGAAACCGTTCAACGGTGACTGTTCGGTGTGTTACGCTCCCGGTCGAGTGGCGGGACGTGACGCGGGGCGTCCGGTTCGAGGCGTCTCTCGGCGACCGTTCGGTGACCACGTCAAGCGGTAGATTGAGAACGCTGTGTGCGAATTGGTCACGGAGGCCACTATGTCGCCGCCGGACACCGACGACTTCGACCCGATCGAAGCGACCGTCTCGGACGTCCACGCCGCCTACGAGGCGGGGGAGACGACCGCGGAGGCGGTCACCGACGCGTACCTGTCGCGGATCGCGGCGCACGACGACGACCTCAACGCTATCCTCGCGGTGAATCCCGACGCACTTGACCGCGCGCGGGAACTCGACGCCGCGCTCGACCGCGACGGTCTCGTCGGCCCGTTACACGGGGTCCCCGTCGTTCTCAAGGACAACCAGGACACGCACGACATGCCGACGACGGCCGGTTCCACGGCGCTCGCCGAGTCACGGCCGAGCCGCGACGCGACCGTGGTGGCGCGGCTCCGGGAGGCCGGCGCCGTCGTCCTCGCGAAGGCCAACCTGCAAGAGCTCTCCTTCGGCGTCGACACGGTGAGCTCCCTCGGCGGGGCGACGCGGAACGCGTACGACCGCGACCGGCGCCCGTCCGGGTCGAGCGGGGGCACGGCGGCGGCGATCGCGGCGAACTTCGCCGTCGTCGGGACAGGGAGCGACACGTGCTCGTCGGTCCGGTCGCCGCCCGCGTTCAACGACGTCGTCGGCGTCCGGCCCACGATGGGACTGGTCAGCCGGACGGGGATCGTCCCGCTGAGCGAGACGCAGGACACGGCCGGCCCGATCGCGCGGACGGTCGAGGACGCGGCGCGGACCCTCGACGCGATGGCCGGGTACGACCCGGCGGACCCGATCACGGCGCGCGGCGACCGGCGGGTCCCGGACGAAGGGTACGCGGCGCACCTCGACGAGGACGGGCTCGACGGGGCGCGCATCGGGGTCGCTCGGCAGTTCTTCGGCCTCCGGGACGACGAGAGCGCCCCCGAGAGCGCCGCCAAGCGGGTGACGGCGGTCGTCGAGGACGCGATCGCCGAGTTCGAGGCGGCGGGCGCGACGGTCGTCGACCCCGTCGACGTGGTGGACCAGACGCGCCTCGAAAGCGCCCGCGTCCTCGAGTACGAGTTCGCCCGGGACTTCGACGCCTACCTCTCGGAGACGGCCGACGCGGCGTCGCCGGACTCGCTGGCCGAACTCGTCGCGACCGGCGAGCTCCACCCGGCGGTGCGAGCCAGGTTCGAGGGCACCGCGATCCTCGACACCGACGCCGACGCGCTCGACGAGAACACCGGCTACCTGCGGAGCCTCCGGCGGCGGGAGGCGGTCAGGGACGCGACGCTCGCGCGGCTGGCGGACGACGACCTCGACGCGCTGCTGTACCCGCCGTCGCGGATACCGCCGGTCGAGATCCCCGACAACCAGCCGTTCGCGGAAATGAACTGCGAGCTCGCCGCCCACACGGGGCTCCCCGCGATCGTCGTCCCGGCCGGGTTCACTCCGGACGGGCTCCCGGTCGGCGTCGAGCTCCTCGGGCGGGAGTTCGCCGAGCAGCGGCTGTTCGAGCTCGCGTACGCCTTCGAACGGGCCACCGATCACCGGCGGCCGCCGGCTCGGTTCGACGGGTAGCGACCGTCCGGGTCGGGAGACGCGGCCCGGCTCCGCTCACCGCTCCACGAACTCCGCGACCGACCGCGCGAGGTCGCTTCGCGGCGTTTCGAGCCGGTAACAGGCCGCGCCGCTCACCGCCGATCGGAGGATCGGTCGACGGTCGACGCCGCGGTCGTCGATCGCCTCGCGCGTCCGCGACTCCGTGATCCACCCGGCCAGCGACTTGTCGACGAGATCGATCAGCGTCGCGGCGGCGTCTTCGGGCGGTATCGGCTCCGGGCTCCCCGCGGGCGGCTCGTGGGAAGCGACCACCAGCACCTCGTCGAGTTCGATCCGCTCGGGCACGCTCTCGGTGACCGATCGCCGCGGCACGTCCGCCGCGTCGGGCCAGAGCCTGACGCGTTCGGTCGAGGCCTCCTCCGACCGGAGCCACCGCTCGATTGCGGCGACGTCGCGCGGGAGGTTCAGGTACCGCGGGAACGGGTACACCCGGCCGTCGTGGAAGACGAGGAGGTCGTCCGCGAGCAGTCGGTAGCCCCGCTCCCGAGCGAGCCGGAACGAGGCCGCGGACTTCCCGCAGCCGCTCGGTCCGAACAGGCCGACCCCGCTCCCGTCCGGCGCCCGGAACGCGCTGCCGAAGGCCAGCGTCGCCTCCCGCCGCAAGAGCAATGCCTGGACGGCCGACAGCAGTATCTTAGTGAACCGCACCGGTTCGGTCGCGGCGTCCTTCTCCACGGTCATCGACGGCGGCACCGTCACGACGACGCGGCGACCGGTCCACTCGACGGTAGGCGCGCCCTCCCCGCCCCGCCGGACGACGATGTCTCCGCCCTCATCCGACCGCCGCGGCGGGACGTCGACGAGGCACAGTTCGAACTCGGAGTCGACGGTCACGAACCCGCTCAGGTCGTAGGTGTACGACGCCATCTCAGTCCGTTTCGGTCGATCGAAACCGCGCCGGAGCGCTCGGGCGCACGCCGCCGCTCCCGAACCCGGAGCGCGGCGACGCCCGGTCCCGGCGCTCTCGCGCTCTTATGTCCCGCCTTTACCGTTGCCGCGCCCCCGACCATTCCCGCCGTTCCCGCCGCCTCCGCCGTTGCCGCCGCCGCCTCCGCCCCGGCCGTTGCCCTTCCCCTTCGGGCCCGGCGGGTTGCGGAGGAACGGCTCGAACGCGACGTTCCCGACGACGTCGCTGCGGTCGCCGTCGTCCGCGTCCTGGTTGAAATCAGCCTCCTCGGGCCCGTCCTCGCTGCCCCACCAGTTGTTCTTCGCGTCGACCTCGGGATCGTCCGACGGGTCTCTGCTCCCGTCGTCGGTCCCGTTCCGGTTGTTGAGGCCGACGGCGACGAGGAACCGATTGGCCCGGAACGTCAGGCCGCCCCCGTCCCCGTCGATCTTCACGGCCTCCGGCAGGATCGTCTCCGCGCTCGTGATATCCTCGATCACGTTGTGGTTGATGGCGGTATCCGCTGTGGCCGGCGAGGCGATATTGATCCCCTGCGCGAACGTGAACCCGAAGTCGACACTGTCGCTCGGGTCCGAGTCGGTGTCGTCAGCGGCGACGAGGCCCCTGATTTCGTTGTTGTTGATTGTGACGCCGTCCGTCTCGTGTTGGACGACGATCCCGAGCGGCGCGATGTCGCTCTCGATCCCCTCGATCACGTTGTTGTTCACGGTCGTCTCCGTGATCGTCCCCGGATCGCTGTTGTCGGCGTCGAACAGGATGCCGTTGACGGTCGGGAATCCCGAATCGTCCGTCGTCTCCTGATCGAGGTTCCGGATCGAGTTGTTGACGATCGAGATATCGTCGTGGTCCCCCTGCCCGACGACGATCCCCGTCACGCCGAGGCGGCCGGTCGGTCCGACGTCCTCGACCGTGTTGTTCTCGATCGTCGCGCCGTCGTACCCCTCTTGCACCTTGATCCCGAGGAGCCCGTCGGGGTTCGTGACGGTGAACCCCGTGATCGTCACGTCGTCGGCTTCGATGCTGACCGCGGCGCCAGTGCCGCCGTCGCCCTCGATCGTCGGATCTCCGTCCGCTTCGAGCGTCACGCCGGCGTCGACCGTCACCGGGTCGTACGTCACGTCGTCCGTCACGACGATCGTGTCGCCGTCGGTGGCGTCGTCGATGGCGGCTTGGAGCGCGTTTCCGCCCCCACTGACCGACGCCGTGTCGGCGGCGGCCGAGCCGACGCCGCCGAGTCCGAGCGCGGCGACGCCGGCTCCGACGCCGAGTCCGCGGAGGACGCGTCGCCGGTCCAGCGTCCGCGTTTCCCGTTTCGATACCCCTGTCGCCTCCGTGTCGGGCTTGTTCCGTGTCATGGTTTCCTCGCCGGGCCGTAGACCTCAGATATTAGTTACGGATAAAAGACATAAGTCCTCGGGTGCCTCCCCCGACGTGGCCGGCGAACGCTTGCGTGCGGAACGGATCGAGGAGGAACGCCCGCCTCTGACTCTCGCAAGACAGACTGCAATAGTGTACGGTACGCTACAACTCCAGAGCGATCACGACCGTCTCGAACGGGTGAGTGCGCGACCGTCCTTGCGGCTCGGTCGCTGGTGCGAGGCGACGCCGGCGCCCCGGCCGACGACGACGGACCGTTCCGACCCGCGCTCTTTTGCCCGTTCCGCCCGACGTACGCGTAGCGATGAGCAATGCGACGAACCGGCGGCGACGGCGAGCGCGGGGCGACCCGTAGATGGACCGCTTACCGACCGCGACGCTGTCGCCGCTCGCCGGCCGGGTCGACGCGGTGCTCGCCCTGTACGACTACGAGATCGGGCCCGCCATCGACGCGGTCGACGCGGCCGTCGACGGATTCGGGGGCCTGTTCGACCCCGGAACGACCGACGACGAGATCCGGACGGCCGTCGACGAGGTGCTCGCCGGCGACCCGCCGCCCGCGAGAGAGGGGTGCGAGCGCGCCGGCGACGCCGATGTCGTGCTCTACGTCGACGGGAGTTCGCGCGGGAACCCCGGACCGGCCGGCGCGGGCGCCGTGCTTCAGGCCGGCGGCGAGTCGTTCGCCGCGCTCGGGCGACCGGTCGGGTCGCGGGCGGAGAACAACACCGCGGAGTACGCGGCGCTCCACCTCGGGCTCGAAGCGCTCGTCTCCCGGTGCGGCCCGGTCGCGGTCGAGGTGCGCATCGACTCGATGACGGTGATCGACGACGTCTGGCGGGACGGCGACGGAGTCGCCGCCGCGGCGCCGTACCGTCCGGCGATCGTGGATCACCTGTCCGCGCTGTCGGCGTGCGAGTGGACCCACCTCGCCGACCACGAGCCGAACCCGGCCGACGCCCGGGCCGCGGTCGGAGCGGACATCGCCGCGCTCGGCCCGGGGTGACGGCTCACCGGCCGGACTCACTCCGTCTCGGGGGAGACGACCTCGTCCGTCCCGTCCGGCCCGTCGAGTCGCACGGCGTGGCGCGTGTGGCGCGCGTGGGTGGTCGCCCAGCGCCGCGCGGGGCGTTCCGACAGGAACTGGTCGCCGTCCGGACAGCGCTGGCACCGAACGACCCACGGGGTCACGTCGTCCGGGAAGTGGCCGGTGTGTCGTTCGTGATCGAGCGCGAACTGCTCGACCGCGCGGTTGCCGGCGTGTAGGTCGTCGAGTTCGTGGTCGAGCTTCCACTCGCGGTCACAGCGGGTACACGAGACGGTCGGGAGGCCGACATCGTCGGGATCGAACGCGTCGTCAGTCACGGCTGGGTGTTACGCTCTACGCACTTGAACGCCGGACACGTCCCGGACCCGATGCGTCCGGACCGGTCGCGCGGGAAGGGAGCGGTCTCAGAACGGAGCGCGGGCTAAACAGGAGGGGACCGCGGCGGCGCTCTCACCGCCGACGGAAGCATCAACAACCGTCTTCGGCTCTGTTGAAATCCGTAGGAAGTGATAGATGCTGTTCCGCTGCGGTCGGTATCGCGAACTTACGGACCGAAGCCGGACTACTCCTCTCCCGCTTCTGTGAGGAACGCCATGCGAGATACAGAGCGTGTATGCGACACACGCCAATTTGAACCTCTCTGATCGATCGGTTCTTAACATTTCCAAGGACAAGATTATTAAAGCAAGCAAGATAACACGGTATGAAACTAAATGTCCTTTTCATTTGACACCACTTACAAAGCTTTAGACTCAAACCTCTATTCGAGGGTAACGCCAAAAAGTATCGCTGATCCCAACGTGTTGCTTCTCAATGACGAGCTATGTGCTGATCTCGGATTGGATACGGCGAAGCTCAATGCTAAGATTCTAGCGGGCCAAGACTGCTTGGAAGAACCTATCGCCCAAGCGTATGCGGGCCACCAGTATGGGAGTTTTACCATCTTGGGCGATGGGAGAGCGATGATACTCGGCGAGCATGTACACGATGGTAATAGATGCGATATTCAACTGAAGGGGGCCGGTCGAACGCCGTACTCCGGAAGAGGTGATGGCAACGCAACGATCAGCTCGATGCTCAGAGAGTATCTGTATTCGTATGCGATGCGGAATTTAAATATCAAAACATCGAGAAGCCTGGCAGTCGTCGAAACTGACGAAGCAGTCGAACGACGACGGACAGAGCCCGGAGCCGTCCTTGTCCGAGTGATGAACAGCCACATTCGGTACGGGACCTTCCAGTACGTCGCAGGTCAAGGATCCGACGAACTACGGCGATTCACTGACTACGTTATTGACAGGCACTACCCGCGGCTAAATGAAGCGGATCGCACATACCTCGAGTTCTTCGATGCAGTCATGCAGTCATCGATCGAGATGGTTGTCGACTGGTTGCGTGTCGGATTCATCCACGGCGTCATGAATACGGACAACATGAGTATCGACGGAGAGACATTTGATTACGGACCCTGTGCCTTCATAAATTACTATGATGAGGAGACGGTCTTCAGCTCGATCGATAAGCACGGGCGATACGCATTCGGAAACCAGCGACCCATCTTGCGGTGGAATCTCGAACGGTTCGCAGAGGCACTCCAACCGCTGTGTACAGAGTCAGCGCTCGCGTACGATGAACTCGAAGTCAAACTAGACGAATTTGAGGATCGATTCGATGCGCAATACGACGCGATGACGCGGAAGAAACTGGGGATCAACTCAGATGGCGAGGAGGAACTGGTCGATGAATTCTTGGAGTGGCTTCGCAAATCGAACGCGGACTACACCAATACGTTCCTCGAGTTAGAGACGCCCGGTACGTTTGATGACCCAGTGTTTGCAACTGCAGAATTCGAGCGGCTCAGGAATAAGTTGGCTGCTGTCGGCCTAGATGAGAAGTTGATGCAGGAAGCCAATCCGCGGTATGTCCCCCGCAACTACCTGGTTGAAGAGGCGCTGGATGAGTATCTCGAAACCGGGGATCTATCCAAATTCAAGGGGTTATTGACCGTGTTGGAAAACCCCTATACCTCGAAGGACGTGGATTCGCAGTTCCAGCAACCACCGCCACGAGAGTTCGATGCAGAGTATACGACCTACTGTAATACTTGAGGGGATATTATCAAAAGGATACCATCGCAAACGGTCAGTAAGGCTGGCCGATCCGTAGCTCCGCGGGGAGTATGAGTTTCCTCGCGGGTTGGGGGGCGCGTATCTTGCAGCGAGGTGAGCGGTAGAGACCGGAGGAGTACCGACCACCTCCCCCTCTTCTCACCGCGACAGCGCCGAGCGCTCTTCGTGGAGCCGAGGTGCGCTCCCGAAACAGTACCAGAACCGGCGGACGCGAACGTGACACTCGTCACCGAACCACCGGAGACGGTCGCTGTTGATCGGGTCTCCTGGTATGCTCCCGAGTGGCGGGTCAGGCGGCGGAACGCCAGGCTTCTCTCCCCGCTCGAAGACGAAGGGATCGAACCACTCGCCGAATCCGCTCTGCTCCGGGTTGACATCCTCCTCCGCGTAAACACGGAGGAATCCCGAGCGGTGGGAGTTTCAGGTTCGCAGTCTAATTACGACACTTCGGTAATCTCGGTCTGGGCGTCCCCGATAGCGTTTGTCATACTGGAGCCAGCCGAGAGCGTGTCTCGCCCGTATCGAAACAGCAGCAGGAGGGCGACGACCCAGACAGCGGGGACCAGAACCAGGTACGGTGAGACGTCAATCAGTGAGAGATCCCCAACGAATGCCGTACCAATACCTGGGGCCGCGTTGACCCCGCCGTGGAAGAGCATCGCCAACAGGACACTCCCGTCTGTGCTGTTGTACAGCCAGGTGAGGATGATCGAAATCCCGACGACGAGCAGTGTGTACAGTGCGAACGAAGAGGTGTAGCCCGGGATCTCGAACGCGAACGCGGGCAGGTGCCATACCGCCCAGACAAGGCCGACGATAACGCTCGTGGTTAGCGCGTCGAAGCGATCCTGAAGCGCCGGGACCGCAAATCCACGCCACCCGAACTCCTCCTGACCACCGCCGAGCAACGATGTAATTAGCACCGTGACCGGATACATCGCTGCTACTTGCGGCAGGCGATCTGTGGTAAATTGCCCCGTACTGATCGCGAGCCCGACTCCGAGTACGAGCGCGAGTACGAGCGCGAGTCCAAGGGTAGTACCGTACCAGCGTTTTTCGATGTGCCAGTCCAGGCCGTCGGTCAGCCACTCCCGAACTGACTCCCCCTGGACCCACAGTACGACCACCGCCGCGATGGCGGGGCCGAACGCCCCCGGCATCATGACGACACTCGTCGCGGAGGGGATCACCAGAAACAGCGGAATCCAGGCCCCCCACGAGATGGCGACTGCCAGGAGGAAAAACGCCCCAGTCGGGTGTGAGTCGATTAGCGATGCGACACGCCGGCGACGGTGTGTCGTTGAACTCTGCGTCATCACCCGGAGGGTGGAACGGGGTATAAAAAACACGTCCAGCAGGACTTCACTCGTTGAAGCGGGACGATTTCACTACGGCTGTAGCTATCGGGTCTCTCGCCCGAGGACCTACTGTAGCGACGGTCGCGGATTCGCTGGAGAATCACTGCTATGAACGGAGGCCATAGACGATGCACGAGAGACCAACGACTTCGAACGTCTGGTTGACGACCGACACGACCACCCGACCACCTGTGACGGGGAGTGCCAGATACACCAGTGTGATCGCGAGGGGAACACCAAGCGCGAGGGCGAAGCCAAGCGAAACGAACAGCATGGGCCGACTTCGGTTGCGGCGATACCCTCGATAGGCGAGATAGGCGATGAACACTCCGAGCGCTGCCCCCAACAGTTCGTACGCCAACAGCCCCGTCTGAATGGTTCCCGATAGTTCGCTACCGACTTGTAGGACGAGTTTTGCCAGGCCCCTGGGCATTGCTTCGAGCACTGTTACATCTCCTCTACGAGCCGCGTGAACCGGTCGGCCATCCGTTCTCGCCGAGTGATCTGCATCGAGAGCGACCCCTCTTCGAGACCGATCGTGATGCGGTCCAAGTTCGGTTCATACACCTGTCGGTGGTGGCCACCGTCTGGATCCGGACGGGTCTGTTCAACGACGAAATCGGCTTCCTGAAGCCCTTCGAGGCGGCGGTAAATCGTCGGTCCCGACGCCTCACAGCGCTCTTTCAGTGCGGTTGCAGACATGGGTTCCCGGCTCGTTTCGGTGAGGATCTCTCGAACCGTCTGATCTTCGAGGAGACCGGCAACAGTCTCGATTTCGGGGTCATCCTCACTCATTGACACCATTTGCGACCACGGGGAGTAAAGAGGTGGCGAACGCTTCAGGGAGTGAAGGACTGCTCGCACGCCTTTTTGACTTCCCCTTGAAGCATGGGGTGTGACAATGGAAGTACCACCGAACATCGACGACGCACGGATGGTATCGTTCGTGACCCGCTTCGCCGGCAAGGACGCTCCGAGTCGCGTACTGTCCGCTGGTAGTCTCGCGATGGTCCTGTTGAGTGCGGTCGGAAGCGTCATCGCCTACGGGATGCTCGCGGAGCAGCTGCGGATTCACTGGACGCTCGGGATGGGACCGTACTACGGGCCGGAGTTTGCCTCCACTCCACTCATCCTGACCTTGTTCCCAGTGCTCGTGGCCGCGACGGCAGTTCTCGCGTGCGCGCTTGACGCGCTGTTGCACGACACCGCCGAGTTCGGTGCCATCCGCCCATACTACGTCGTCGCCGTGCTGGGCACACTCGGCGTCCTGCTCGGCTCCCAGATATTGCTCGTTGTCGCCAACCTGTGAGTATGACGAGTAATCAGTCGAATACGTCAAGCTCAGTGGCCCAGTGGTCGCCCACCTTTCAATGCGGTATCTGGCCCGCAGTCGGACTGGTGCTTGCGTTCACTATCTGGGTGATGATTTCGACGACCACGTTCACCTGGCTGTTCGGAGATGACGCCTCGGTCCTCGTTGAATCGCTCTGGACTATCCCGTCCGGTCTCGTCCAGTTCGGCATCGTCGCAGCGGTGTACCGCTATGATGGCGTTACGCTCAACGAGATCGGGCTGTCACGACGACTCCTTCGGCCTGCGGCGATCGCGGTCGGCGGTGTCATCGTTGTCATTAACGCAGTCGTTGTCGGGATGGGCCTTCTTGCGGGCAACGAGATATCGTTCGGGGTGTACGCGTTCTATCAGTCGGACCCGTTCAACTTCTCGGCGACCGTTATCGCTGCTGGGGCGTTCACCACCTACGCGTTCACCGGACCGGTCGAGGAGCTGGCGTTCCGTGGCTACCTACAGAACAAACTGATTTCGCTCTTCGAGTTCAGCTCTCTCCGGGTTCGCACGGCGATCAGTATCGTGGTGACCGGTGTGATCTTCTCAGCGCTCCATATCCCGGTTGAGCTTCTGGTCAACGGAACGCCCGTTTCGCAGCTCGCTGGGACGCTGGTGCTGCTCGCTCTGTCGGGGACGATCTTTGGCACGATCTACGCGCTCACGCAGAACCTCTATCTCGTTGTCTTCCTCCACGGGGTCGGTAATTTCTGGCCGCTCATGGTCGATCCAGGGCAAGGGATCTGGCCGAATTATATCGCGTTGCTTCTCGTCTATCTTGCGCTCATCGTCGTTTACCGATGGGTTGCGGTTCGGGCGTCCGTCCCTACGCCGTCGCTGGCGGCGGCAAACTAACTTCCTCTATATTCAGCGGGCACAGGGTTGACTTGTTACCGATACGTCGCCGTTCGGTTCGGGGGAACAGCGTTCTTGTGGTGGATGACGATTAACTATCATCGATCGAATGAATGGGCACAGCGGCATCGACAATCGTTGACCACGCGGCACACCCGCGAGGATGTGCTCACGGCCCGAGAGTTTGCGCTTCTCTTGGAAGGGGGTAGTTCACTGCCAGAGCCGCGTGACTTGCAGACGCGGACCGTGTGTCTGGCCGCTGGCCAACTCTGATTGCGTGCTGGACTGTTGGAGGCGGGTGTTGACGTCGGGGCGACATCGGCCGTTTCTTCGGTGTTGCTGCTGGCTCTCACGTTGATGATGACCGCGGTGGCTTCGAGGTCAGGGGGGCGCTCGACTACGATGGGTGCGTGCTTCTTGACCCGGGGTCAATATGTCACCAAATTATAACCCGCCGCCGGAAGTATTTGAAGGGCTGATTAGTATCGCTCATCCACCCCGGTGCTGCGCTGTCTGATCGGCACGAATCCTGAAAAGTAGCTCAATTACGACGGTCAACACTACGATGGGTGCGACAAGTCGGCTACTGCACTCGCCCAGCCTGGATTGAACGCGCTCCCGATGCTGAACTTATCCTCTGTATCCGGCAGTCAGTTCCTGTCAGCATCTGAAGATTTCAACAGAGTCGAAAATGGGAAATTTTGTCCTACTAATCAGTCAGTCATCCTACTGTCGTCGATGAATTTGAACTCCGGCCGGCTCGGAGTTTCCCAATATTAAGATAATGTTTATGATGACCGCTCGTGAGACGTGTCTATGGCGACACCGACTGGCGAACTCGAGTTGAGTATCCGGGGAGCACTCTCGTAATATGGGGACACTCGTCCTCGACATCGAAACCGCGAGCCCCTTCGAGGAACCACCCGAGAACTCGAACGACACGGAATACTACGAGTTGGTTGCCGTCGGTCTCGCGTACGCGGACGGTCTCGAGACGACGCCGGAAACCGCGGTACCGTTCCGTCGTGGGGACTGGGAAGCCACTCACACGACCGACCTCTACCAGCGAATGTTCGAGTGGTGTGACGAACGGGACGTCGACCGCCTCCTCACCTACAACGGTGCTTGGTTCGACGGGAAACACCTCCTCAACTGGGCTCGAGAGATAGACGCCGCGACAGGTCACGGGTTCTTCGACCGGACCGAGGCACTGTTCGAAAACCACGTCGACGTCGCCCTCGCCGCGGCCGACGAATACGCCGACGAACTCTGGGACGATCAGCAGATCCTCCCCGACTGGAAAGCATACGACCTCGGCGGCGTAGACAACGATAGCGTCTGGTACGACGACTACGAGTTCCCGGACACGTACCTCTCAGAGATAGACGGGAGCGGCGTCCAAGGCAAACACGTCGGGCAGGTGCTCGGCGAGCGATACGTCGAAAACGTCGCCGCCGGCATCGAGGGGACCAGCGTCCACCGAGAGCTCACCCGACTCCTCGAAGATTACTGCCTGAGTGACGTCGCCGACCTCATCGAACTGTACACGACGCTCGGCGGTCCCTCGCTTGACGAGACGTATCGTCGGACGGCAACGGAAATCGACGACGACGCTTGAACGTATCAGAGTACGGGGTGATGTCTGGGCTCTGTTCGCGTATTGACGGAGTTGCGCACTGAGTCACGACCCATCCGTCGCATCCGGCACCTCTCCTCCCGGCAACCGGCGCGAACGAGCGTGTTTTGCCGCCGCGAAACGCGCCGTCCTCGGAGACAGTCACCCGCTTGGTTTTGTCCCAGTCCGCAGGTTCCGTCGGTAGTCACCCGACGCCTAGTACAGCTCTGCTCGTTCCGCTTCGGTCGTCGTCTCGTGTACCTC
>NZ_NHPE01000007.1:0-91191 GCF_002252895.1 Halorubrum sp. Eb13
CGACCTCACGCGGCCCCGCTACGCCGGCGCCACGCAGGACGGCGACCTCGCGGTCGACGGCATCGTCGAGGGGGAGGCCGTCCACATCGAGGAGCGCTACGCCGCCCGCTGCGTCGATGCAGGTCCAGTTGGCCGCGCAGCGGGCGGCGGGGGCGGCGGGTCGGCGGCCGACTTCAACTTCGGCATCCTCCAGACCGTGCTCCAGCCGTACTCCGACGGCGCGCTCTACGTCGAGGAACTCGTCGAGGAGGGCGGCTGGGAGGCGGTCAACGAGACGATGACGAACCCGCCGGGGAGCACCGCCGAGGTGATCCACCGGAACCCCGACTACGAGACCCGCAACGTGACGTTCGAGGACACGGCGACCGGCGACTGGGAGACGTACCCCGATCAGGGGGTCGACGGCGCCGAGACGACCGGCGAGGCGTCGATGTTCGTCATGTTCTGGTACCAGAGCCTCGAGTACGGGTACCCGGTGCTCGAGCCCGAGACGAGCGCGGGGGCGAACGTCCGGATCCACACGCAGCCGGACGAGGAGCTCCAGACCCGCGCGAACTACAACTACGCCCACGAGTCGACCGACGGCTGGGCGGGCGACGAGCTCTACCCGTACCGCGCCGGCGACGGCGACGACGCCCGCGACGGGTACGTCTGGGTGACCGAGTGGCAGACGACCGCCGACGCCGCGGACTTCCGCGAGACGTACGTCGAGATGGTAACCGCCCACGGCGACGACGAGTACGAGGCGGGACGGGTGTACGAGATCGACGACGGCGACTTCCCCGGCGCCTACGGCGTCGTCCGAGACGGGACGCGCGTGACGATCGTCCACGCCCCGGAGCCCGGCGGCGTGCTCGAACTGCGCCCCGACGCTGACCTCGCGCCCCCCGCGACCGGGGACGGTGCGAGCGGCGACGGCGGGACGGACGGTGCCGACGGCACGAACGGTGACGACGGGTCGGACGGCGACGACGGAAACGACTCCGGGTCGGACGGCGACGGCCCGGACGGCTCGTCCGGGCCGGACGCCTCGACCGGCGACGAGGCGCCCGGATTCGGGGTCGTCGCCGGCCTCCTCGGGCTGCTGGCGGCGGTGTCGCTGCTCGCCCGCCGGTCGCGGGACTGAGTCGCTCGGCGCGCCGGCGGACGAGTGTCGCCGCGACGCGCGGGCCCGGGACCCGGACCGCGCGGGCCCGGGATCCGGACCGCTTTTGCTCCCGCGCGGGCGTATCCCGTGTATGACCGAGTTCGACATCGTCGACGCGGCCGCGATCCGCGACGGCCGGGCGACGGACGCGTACTTCGAGCGGACAGAGGCCGCGCTGGACCGCGCCGGCCGGAACCCGCGCGTCGTCGCCGAGGTGACCGCCGACCAGTTCCCCGACGGCGACTTCGAGCTGTTCGCCGGGCTGAAGGACGCGCTCGCGCTGTTGGAGGGCCGCGACGTCGACGCCGACGCGATCCCCGAGGGGCGGTTGTTCGACGGCGGCCCGGTGATGCGGATCGAGGGGCCGTACCGGGAGTTCGCGCGGCTGGAGACCTCGCTCTTGGGCTTCCTCTCGCACGCCTCCGGGATGGCGACCGCCGCGCTCGACTGCCGGGCCGCCGCGCCGGAGTCGCAGGTGCTCTCCTTCGGCGCGCGCCACGTGCACCCCTCGATGACGGCGGCGGTGGAGCGGTCCGCGCTCGTGGGCGGGTTCGACGGCTTCTCGCACGTGGCCGCCGGCGACCTGATCGGCCGTGAGGCGTCGGGGACGATGCCGCACGCCCTCTCGATCTGCTTCGGCCGCGGCGAGCAGGAGGCGGCGTGGCGCGCCTTCGATGAGGCCGTCGACGAGTCGGTGCCGCGGATCGCCCTCTGTGACACCTACTCCGACGAGGTGGACGAGACGCTCCGGGCGGTCGCGGCGCTCGGCGACCGGCTGGACGGCGTCCGGCTCGACACCACCGGGTCGCGCCGCGGCGACTTCCGGCACATCGTCCGCGAGGTCCAGTGGGAGCTCGACGCCCGCGGCCACGCCGACGTCGGCGTGTACGTCTCCGGCGGGCTCGAGCCCGCCGACCTCCGCGAGCTCCGCGACGTCGCCGACGGCTTCGGCGTGGGCGGCTACGTCTCCAACGCCGACCCCGTGGACTTCGCGCTCGACCTCGTCGCCGTCGACGGCGAGCCGGCCGCGAAGCGCGGGAAGCTCTCGGGCGCGAAGGCCGTCTACCGCACCGCGGACGGCGCGCACGCGGTGGGACTGGCGGACCGATCGGGGCCCGAGGACGCCGAGTCGCTCATGGGGCCGGCGATCCGCGACGGCGAGGTCGTCGCCGGCGACGCGACCGACCTCGCGGCCGCGGCGGAGCGGGCGCTCGCGGACGCGGAGGCGGTCGGCTACGGGGCGGAGTAGCGGTCGGCTACGGGGCCGACGACCGGAAACGGAGAAGAACAGTCGATTTCGGCCGTTACAGCTCCTCGACGGCGCCGCCGTCGGCGCGCTCTCGGAACACCTGTCCCTCGATGAGCGTCACCATCGTGTCGTCGTCCTCCCAGGCAGTCGGGGAGAGCTTCGCCTTCCGGCAGGCGCGCGAGAGGAACTCGGCGCCGGACCAGCCGTTCTCGACGGGGACCGTCGGGTAGAGCCAGCCGTGCGAGTTGCCGCCGTCGACGGCGACGCCGTGCGTGCCGATCTGCAGGTCGGCGAGGGGGTCGTTCGTGAGCACCGTGTTCGAGACGACGAACACGGAGACGGTGATGTTGTCGAGCTCCTTGGGCTCGACCTCCGAGCCGCAGGAGTCGCCGGAGGCGGCCTTGATGGCGGCCTCGACGATGGCGTGGCCGAGCTGGTCGGACGTTTCCCAGGCGCCCGCGCAGCCGCGGAGGCGGCCGCGGCCTCTCGTGGATTCCAATCGAACGAACGCCCCGGTGCGGGCGTAGAACGCCTCGCGCATGCTGCCGGGTTGTTCACGTTGTCCGTGTCGGACGAACGACTCGACCGCCTCCCGCGCGAGTTCGACCGCTCGTGCACCGTCGTCGTACGACAGCTGAACGGTCTGGGCCTCGGACATGTAGGTCCATTACGTTGCTGACGACTTGAACGCTTCCCTTGCGAACTGATGGCACGATATCTCGCCGGAGCGCCTCGATTTCCCCGGTTCACGCGGCGGGTGGATCCCCGTTCGCCGGCGGGTGGACCCCCGTTCGCCGGCGGTCGAAGCAGCGCTCGTCCTCGGGGTCGCGGCCGCACCCGCCGTCGAATTAGGCCGTCGTTACCGTCGCGGCGCGCTCGGGACCCCCGCTCCGACCGGATCGCTTATTCGCGGTCGCGGGCAACGTCGACCCGGACAGAGGGAGCCCGACTCCCGTGCCTCTGGCATGAGGAAAGTCCCCCCACCGGCCGGACGGGCGACCGGGCACACGCCCGGAGTCGGAGACGGCTGGCTCTGGAACAGCAACGACACCCCCCGCCCCGACCCGTGATTCGCGCGAACCGACCCGCGAGGGAAGGGAGTTAACCCGAGGAGGATCGACGGGTGGGAACGGATGGAACGGCGAATCCTCGCCGGTGCAAGTCCGCGCCATAAGGTAGTCCGGCCACGGCGCGGACGCTTAGCCGAATGTCGGGACGAACCGAAGGGGGCTTACTCCCCTCAGTCCGCTTCTACTCGGTAGTTGCAGATGTTCTGGTTGTTTATAACCGGTTGTCGACTGCGTATCGGTGAACACCTCCAAGGCCCCAGTCGCGACGGCTCGCGACAGCGAGGCGCTTCGCGCCTCTGTCAGAGGGACCTTCGGTCCCTCGCTACTCGCGGGCCGGCGGCCCGCTCGGAGGCGCGCGCCACCGCACTGCCGGTCGCTTATAAATACCTCGTCGTCGCCGTCGGCGGTCCGAAACGCTCCCTGTCGCTCGTCTTTTTAAATGGGGAGCAGCGCCGCGCCGCCGCCGGCCGCCTCCTGAATCTCGTCGCCGTAGGCGATCGAGATGTACAGGATGGTGAAGATGACGGCGTTGTGGAGGCCGTGAAGCAGCGCCGGGACGACGAGGTTCTCGGTGTACTCGTACACCGCGCCGAAGACGATGCTCGGGAGGAAGAGGATGGCGATGGTGGTGAGCCGCGCGGAGGCGCCGCCGGTCAGCGCCATCACGTGGACGGCGGCGAAGATCGCGGAGGCGATGAGGATCGCGGGCGCCGGCGACAGCGACTCCCGGAGCCGTCCCTGGACGACGCCGCGGTACAGGATCTCCTCGGAGGGGCCGATCACGAGGAACGAGGCCGCGATGAGGAGCGGGATGATCGCGGGGTTCCGCATCGCCAGCTCCGCGCTCTGGTTCGAGGCGGCCTCGGTCCCGAGCTGCTGGATCACGATCGAGACGACGATGATCGTGACGAGGATGAGCGCCCAGCTCCCGACGATCAGGCCGATCTCCTTCAGGCTCGGGCGCCGCACGCCGAGGTACGCGACGATCCCGGACCGGTCGAGCCCGCGCCACGCGAGGTAGCCGAGCGCCAGCCCGCCGAACGCGACGTACTGGCCCAAAACGAGCGTGATAACGAGGGTCACGGCGAGCGGGAGCCCGCCCGTCACCGCGTTGAGACCGAGCACCACGCCCCCGCTGGCGAGGGCGATCGCGGGGCCGAGCGCCCCCAAGAGCAGGGCCGTGACGATCGCGATCCCGACGCCGCGGCCGTCGGACCCGTCGGACGCCGTCGGCGAGGCGGTGCCGTCGGCGGTCGCCGGCCCGTCGCCGGTCGCGGCCGAGCCGTCCGCCGGCTCGCCGCCGTCGGGAGCGCTCGACTCCCGTCGCGTCCCGTCGTCGCTGGAGGGGTCAGGCATTACCCGGCGTACGGGCCGACGCATAATAGGGCTGTTCGTGCGCCGCGCTCGCGACCCCCCGGAAGCCCCCGTCAGCGGTGCAGCAGCTCGTACCAGAGCACGGCGGTCACGGCCCGCCCGTCGCGGAGCCCCTCGTCGACGACCGCTTCGAGCAGGTCGTCGTACGGGACCGTCTCGACCGCGATCGACTCGTTGTGGTCGAGGTCGCGCTCGGCGGTGGGTTCACACCCCGTCGCGAGGAAGTGGTGGTGGACCGAGTCCGCCATCCCGTTCGTCGGCTCCACCGACGTCAGGCGCTCGAAGGCGTCGGCCTCGTACCCCGTCTCCTCGGCGAGCTCGCGGGCGGCGGCGCGTTCGAGGTCGTCGGCGTCCGCCGACTCGACCGTCCCGGCGGGGATCCCGCGGTTGACGCGGCCGACCGCCTGCCGCCACTCGTCGATCACGACGACGTCGCCGTCGGGGGTCAGCGGGAGCACCACGACCGCCGGCGGCTCGTCGACGTAGTGGAACCCGTCCGTCTCGCCGTCCGGGAAGCGCACCTCGTCGCGGCGCACGTCGAAGCCGGGGCAGCGGTAGTCGATGTCGGTGTCGAGCGTCTCCCACGACAGATCGTCCATGCGTCGGAGTCGGCGCTCGGGCACCTAAATCCCCTCACTCGGACGGGGCCTCACCGCTTCGGGACCGAAGCGCCTCCGCGGCTCGGGCCGCGGCCGCGCCGCCGACCCACGCGAGCGTCCCCAGGACCACGGCCTCGACGCCGACGAAGGCGAGCCCGTCGGGTCCGACGAGCGCGGCGACGCGCTCGCCGAGGGGCCGCCCCGAGAGGCCCAGCAGGTAGTGGTCCGCGTTGTACCCGAGGAGCGCGCCGTAGACGGACGCCCACGCCAGCGCCAGCCCGGCCCGTCGATAGGCGAGGACCGCGGCCGCGAGGACGCCGACGACCGCGGCGTCGCCCGCGAGGAACACGACCCCGCCGGAGACCTCGAACGCCCCGACCGCGTAGGCGGCGAAGACGGCGAGGAAGAGCAGCGGCGGGACGAGGAGCCGATACCGACGCGGCGAGCCGTTCCGGTTCGAGCCGAGGAGGACGCGGCGAGCGAGGGACACGCCTCCGAATCGCCGCGCTCGCCTGATAAATCCACGCGCCGATTCCGGCGCCGGAGGGTCTCACCCCCAGTCGCCGAGCGACGCCTGCCCGTCGCCGCGCTCGCTCGCCCGTCGGTCTCGGGCCTCGTCGGTCTCGCCCTCGTCCTCGGCGCCCGGCTCGCCGTCCACCCAGTCGGTGAGCTTCCCGCCGTCGCCGCCGCCTGCGGCCGACCCGGTCCCCGTCCCGCGGGCGCGGTCGCCGGCGCTCGTCCCCCCGCTCCCGCCGGCGCTCGTCCCCCCGCTCACGCCGGCGCTCGTTCCCTCGCCGTCGCCCGGATCGAACCCACCGAGGGTCGCCTGGTCGCTCTCGGCGAAGTCGAGGTTGGAGACCCGCACGCCCAGCTTTCTGACCCGGTCTCCGTCGAACTCCCCGAGGAGGTCGAACGCGACCGACTCCACGAGGTCGGGGTCGTCGACCGGACCGGGGAGGCTCCGCGCCCGCGTGTTGACATCGTAGGGCGGCTCGACCGCCTTGATCCCGATGGTGCGGTAGAGGCAGCCCCGCTCGCGGGCCCGACGGGCCACGTCCGCCGCCAGCGCCGCCACCGTCTCGCGCTTCGTCTCCCGGTCGGCGGTCGGCGACAGCGACGACTCCCGCGAGAGGCTCTTGGGGAGCCCGGTCGGCGTGACCTCCCGGTCGTCGTCGCCGCGGGCGCGCCGGTGGAGCTCCGGGCCGCGCTCCCCCAGTTCGTCGGCGAGTCCGTCGGGGTCGGCCGCGGCGAGGTCGGCGGCGGTCTCGATCCCCATCTCGGCGAGCGTCCGCTCCGTCACGGGGCCGACGCCGTGGATCTCGGCGGTCGGTAGCGGCGCGAGGAAGGACTCGACAGAACCGGGCGGCACGACGACGAGCCCGTCCGGCTTGTCGGCGTCGCTGGCGACTTTCGCGGTCGACATGTTCGGCGCCACGCCGACGCTCGCGGGCACCCCGGCCTCCCGCTCGATGCGCTCCTTGACGTGCCGGGCGTACCCCTCCGCGAGGGTACGCGCCTCGGCGGGGCCGGCCGCGGCGCTCTCCCCCTCCGCGGCGTCCCACGCGGTCCGGTCGGTGACGTCGAGGTACGCCTCGTCGACGCTCACCTCGCGGAGCGTGTCGGCGCAGTCCCGGAGGACGGCCTTCACGTCGCCCGCGACTTCCTTATAAAATCCGAGGTCGACGGGCAGGTACCGGCCGGCCGCCTCGGGGTCCGGCGCGTCCGGGTCGTCCGGGTCGGCGTCGGCGCGGCGGGGGAGCAGGTCGAGCGCCTCGGAGATCGGCATCGCGCTCTCGACGCCGAACGCGCGGGCCTCGTAGCTCGCGGTCGCGACGGCGCCGACCGTCTCACCGTCCTCGTACCCCATCCCGACGACGACGGGTTCGCCCGCGAGTTCTGGTCGCCGCAGGCGCTCGCAGGAGGCGTAAAAGCAGTCCATGTCGACGTGGAACACGACGCGGTCGCTCCCGTCCGCCTCGTCGGTCGCCGTCCCGGGGAGCGTGCCGCCCGCCATCGCCCGACCGTCCGCGCCGCGCCGACTTAACGATCAGCCACGCGCGGCGGCAGTGGAACCGGTCGGTCGGGCGACCGACCCTCAGCCGCGCCCCGACCGGCCCCCTCGCTCCGTACTCAGAACTGATACCCGGGGCGACATCCGTTTATGAGTCGGCGACGTATCCGCCCGCATGCCCGAACGGATCGACGTGTTACACGTCGACGACGACCCCTCCGTGCTCGACCTCACGGAGGCGTACCTCGAACGCGAACTGGACGATGTCGCGGTAACGAGCGTCACGGCGGCGGCGGACGCCCTCGACGAGCTCGACGGCGGGCGGTTCGACTGCATCGTCAGCGACTACGACATGCCCGGCATGGACGGGCTGGAGTTCTTCGACCGGCTCCGCGAGACGGACCGCTCGATCCCCTTCGTGCTGTACACCGGGAAGGGGAGCGAGGAGATCGCGAGCCGCGCGCTCAACGCTGGCGTCACCGGCTACTTCCAGAAGGGAGGCCCGGAGCAGCTCCGACGGCTCGCGAACCGAGTCCACCAGGCTGTCGACGAGCACCGCACTCGGGAGATCGCGGACCGCTACTCGACGGTCATCGACGCGCTCGGCTATCCCGTGTACGTCGTCGACGAGACCGGAACGTTCGAGTTCGTCAACGAGCCGTTCGCGGAGCTGACCGGCTACGACGTCGAGGAGATCGTCGGAAGCACGCCCGGACTTATAAAAGGCGACGACGCGGTCGCCGAGTCCGAGGACCGGCTCGGAACCATCCTCTCCAGCACCGGTCCGGACATCCAGCGGTTCCGGGTCGACATCGAGCCGAAGCAGGGGGAGCCGATCCCCTGTCGGGACCACATGGCGGCGCTGCCGTACGACGGCGACTGCTTCGAGGGGAGCGTCGGCATCCTGCGCGACGTCTCGGACGAGGTGGAGCGGCGCGAGGAGCTGGAGACGAAGACCCGCGCGCTCGACGAGGCGCCGGTCGGTATCACCATCACCGACCCCGACCGCACGGACAACCCGATGGAGTACGTCAACGACCGGTTCGTCGAGATGACCGGCTACGACCGCGAGGAGTCGATCGGGGTCAACTGCCGGTTCCTACAGGGTCCGGACACCGACGAGGAGTCGGTCGCGCAGCTCCGCGAGGCGATCGAGGCGGAGGAGCCCGCTAGCGTCGAACTCCTGAACTACCGGAAGGACGGGACCGAGTTCTGGAACCGCGTCAGCGTCGCGCCGATCCGCGGCGCGAACGGGCGCGTCACCGAGTGGGTCGGCTTCCAGCAGGACATCACGGCGTTCAAGCAGCGCGAGGCGGCGCTCGAACGACAGAACGAGCGGCTCGACTCCTTCGCGAGCATCGTCTCGCACGACCTCCGGAACCCGCTCAACGTCGCGCAGGGTCGCCTCGACCTGGCGCGGACGATGGCGGACGAGGGCGCCGAACACCTCGACGCCGCGGCCGACGCGCTCGACCGCATCGAGTCCATCGTCGAGCACACCCTCACGCTCGCCCGCGACGGGGAGACCGTCGGCGACCCCGAGCCGGTGTCGGTCGCGGGCGTCGCCGCGGACGCTGGGGAGACGGTCGACACCGAGTCCGCCGAGCTGACGGTCGAGACCGACCGGGAGGTGCTCGCCGACCCCGACCGACTCCGGAACCTCTTCGAGAACCTCGTCCGGAACGCCGTGGAGCACGGCGGGTCGGACGTCTCGATCCGCGTCGGCGACCTCGACGACGGCTTCTACGTCGCCGACGACGGCCCGGGGATCCCCGGGGACGTCGCCGGCGATCTCTTCGAGCCCGGCCGGACCGGCGTTGAGGGCAACACCGGCTTCGGGCTGGCGATCGTCCAAGAGATCGCCACCGCGCACGGCTGGGCCGTCGCGGCGACCGAGTCCGCCGAGGGCGGCGCGCGCTTCGAGGTCCGCGGGATCGAGCGCCGACAGCCGCCGGTGCCCGAATCGTAGCGGCCGACGCTCACCGTCGACGGATCGTCCCGGCTCTCCCGGCTGGACCGCCCGGAACCGGAACGACTCCCGCCGTTCGCAAACACCTTTGTGGTCCCGACCGAAGCGGAGGGAAATGGGGACGCTCTCCGGCATCGCCGACACCGACCGGCGAGTCATCGTGCTCGCGCTCGCCCGGATGGTTGGGGCCGCCGGCAACTCCTTCCTCATCGTCGTGCTGCCGCTGTACATCGCGAGCGACCTGATCGACGTCAGCGCGCTCCTCGGGACCGAGGTCGGGGTGGGCGCGGCGGCGGTCACGGTGACCGAGCCGCTCCTCATCGGGATCGTCCTCTCGCTTTTCGGCTTCCTCAACAGCCTCTCGCAGCCGATTACCGGGCGGCTCTCGGACCGGATAGGGGTCCGTCGCCCGTTCGTGCTGATCGGGATCCTCCTCTTGGGCACCGCGAGCGGGCTCTACACGGTCGTGACCGTCTACTGGCAGCTCGTCGTCCTGCGGGCGATCCAGGGGTTCGGCGCGGCGCTGATCATCCCCGCGACGGTCGCGTTAGTCAACGAGTACGCGTCGGCCGACGCCGACCGCGGCGGCAACTTCGGCGTGTACAACACCTTCCGGCTGATCGGGTTCGGCTTCGGTCCGGTGCTGGCCGGCGCCGTCGTCGAGGCGGGCCCGTACGACCTCTCGCCGATCGGCCTCCCCGTGATCGACGGCTTCGACGCCGCCTTCGCCGCCGCCTGCGGCGGGGCGTACCTCAGCTTCGCCCTCGTCTTCCTGCTCGTCCGCGACGCGGCCGAGTCCAGCGAGGCGAGCGACGACCTCTCGATCCGCGTGCGCGGCGAGGACCGCCTGCTCGACCCCGTCTTCGCGCTGGGGCTGGCGACGGTGGCGATGGGGATGTGCATCGCGCTGTTCGCGACGCTCCAGAACCAGGTGAACGTCCGGCTCGACCAGGCGCCGGTGTGGTTCGGGCTCCAGTTCGCGGCCGTCACGATCGCGAACGTGCTCCTGCAGGTGCCCGTCGGGCAGGCCAGCGACCGGATCGGGCGCCGGCCGTTCCTGCTCGCCGGCTTCGTCCTCCTCGTCCCGACGACGCTGCTGCAGGGGATCGTCACCGACCCGGTCGTGATGACGCTCGTCCGGCTGGCGCAGGGGGTCGCCGTCGCGTGCGTCTTCGCGCCGTCGCTCGCGCTCGCCGGCGACCTCGCGCGGGAGGGCGAGTCGGGGACGACGCTGTCGGTGCTCACGATGGGGTTCGGCTTCGGCGTCGCGCTCGGTCCCCTCGCGTCCGGCTGGCTCGTCGGCTTCGGGTTCGTCGTCCCCTTCGCGGTCGGCGCGGGGCTCGCGGTCGTCGCGTTCGCCGCGGTCGTGACGCAGGTCGAGGAGACGCTCGGCGCGAGCGACGACGCCGGCGCGGCCGCGGCGGACTGACGTATATAAGTAACCGTCGTCCGAACGACCGCTCGTGTCGAACGACCGCGTCCGCTGCGTCGACTGCCGGGAGCCGATCGCGAGCGACGCCCGGGTCTGCCCCCACTGCGAGGCGGTCCAGCCGTCGCCGCTCGTCGACGTCGGGGTGGCCGTCGCCGGCGTCTTCGCGTTCGCCTTCGGCCTGCTCCTCTCGATGTTGACGATCGGGACGAGCCGGCTGCTCGGCTTCCTGCTGCTCGTCGTCGGCTTCGGCCTCGCCGTCGGCGGCTACACGCGCCACGTGGACCGTCAGGCGGGGCGGCGGGCGCGGTGAGACCGACGCGCTCGGGCCGGCGGCTTTTATCCGTCGCCGTCGAAAAGGCGGACGTATGCTCACCCCAGTCAACGCCGGACTCGTCTTCGCGGGACTGCTCCTCGCGTTCGTCGGCGCCGCGGTCTCCGTCTACGCCGTCACGCTGACCGGCCTGCTCGTCGGCGGCGGCGCGGGCTACCTCGCCGCGCCGAGCCTCGCCGGAGTCATCGCCGTCGACGGGCTGGTCCTGACCGGCGTCGCGGTCGCGATCGGCGCCGCGGTCGGCGGCTTCCTCGCGTACGCCGGGCTCTCCTTCGCCGTCGTCGCCATCGGCGGGCTGGTCGGCGGTTTCGCCGGTCGCTTCGCGGTCGGCCCGCTGTACGCCGCCGACGCGGCCGGGGTCGAGGGGACGCTGCTGCTCGTCGGCGCGACGCTCGCGGGCGTCGCGGTCGGCGCGCTGTTCGGGTTCGTCCTGAGCCGGACGACGCTCGTCGTCTCGACGGCGTTCATCGGCGCGGCGTTCGCGTCGCGCTCGCTCACGCCGGCGACGCTGGACGCGGCCGCCGCCGGACCGTCGGTCGAACCGCTCCTGTTCGACGTCACCGCGCCGGCCTTCCTGGCCGTCTTCGCCCTCGGCGCGCTCTCGCAGCTCGGGCTGTTCCGGTTCGGCTACGTGACGAAGCTCGTCGGGCTCCTCCCCGGCGCCCGCCGGTGGACGGCCGACGACGACCGGACGGCGAAGGGCGCCTGAGCCGGGGTCCCGCCGGCCGCCCCGTCTCCCTCGTCGCCTCTCCCTCGTCGCCTCCTACTCGTCGCCGTACTCGTAGAACCCGCGTCCCGTCTTCTTCCCGAGGTCGCCGGCCTCAACCTTGCGCTTGACGAGGTACGCCGGCTTGTAGCGGTCGCCGAGCTCGGCGTGCAGCGTCTCGCTGGCGTCTAACACGACGTCGAGCCCGATGTGGTCGGCGAGCTCTAAGGGCCCCATCGGGACGTTCGTCCCGAGCTTCATCCCGCGGTCGATGTCGGCCTTGTCGGCGACGCCCTCGTCGAAGGCGCGGACCCCCTCGTTGATCCACGGCATCAGGATCCGATTCGTGACGAAGCCGGGCTTGTCGTCGGACTCCCACGTCTCCTTGCCCAGGTCCGCGGCGAAGGCGTGCGCGAACTCGACGACCGCGTCCGCGGTGCGCTCCCCGACGACGACCTCCACGCCGTCCATGATCGGGACCGGGTTCATGAAGTGGAGTCCGATCACGTCGCTCGCGCGGTCCGTGGCGCTCGCGATGGTCGTGACCGACAGCGTCGAGGTGTTCGTCGCGAGGACGACGTCGTCGTCGGTCACCTCGTCGAGGTCGGCGAACACGTCGCGTTTCACGTCCATGTCCTCGACCGCCGCCTCGACGACGACGTCCGCGGCCGCGAGGTCGTCGAGGTCGGTGGTGCCCGCGATCCGGTCGCGGATCGCCTCGGGGGCCTCGTCGAGGGCGCCCTTCGACGCCAGCCGGTCGAGGCTGTCCGCGACGCTGTCGAGGCCGCGCTCCACGTACTCGTCGTCGATGTCGCGCATCACGACCCCGTAGCCGGCGGTCGCGGCGACCTGCGCGATCCCGTTGCCCATCGTACCGGCCCCCACCACGCCGATGACGTCGATGTCGGATAGCTCCCGCATAGGGGTCGCTGTCGCGCCGCGGGTGGTAAGTATTGCGTCTCCGCGACCGGAGCGTGCCGGTTCCGCGACCGCGGCGTGCTGATCCCACGACCGGGGCGTGCCGGTTCCGCGACCGCAACGTGTCGGCTCTGCGGCGGATACCGTCGCGCTCGACCGCCGTTCGTTGCGAACGACTGATAATTAACTATCTGAGTAGTAATTCTATTTGTCTCGAATCCGCCCCTGAGCGGAGCGACACACGCGGAGCGCGTCGAATTCGTTTCTTTACGTCCGCCGAAACGACCATAGCGTTTTTTATCGATGTAACGGGAGTACGAACTGATGCTTCCTCACGCCGCCGACAATATCTCGCGGGACGGCAAGTCGCTGATCCTCGCGTACGACCACGGGATCGAGCACGGACCGGTCGACTTCGAACCGAACCCCGACACGGCGGACCCCCGGCGGATATTCGAGCTCGCTACCCACGAGGCGGTCACCTCGCTGGCCGTTCAGAAGGGGCTCGCCGAGGCGTACTACCCCGACTACGAGGACGAGGTGAACCTCCTGTTGAAGCTCAACGGGACCTCGAACCTCTGGATGGGCGAGCCCGACAGCGCGGTCAACTGCACCGCCGAGTACGCGGCCGGACTCGGCGCGGACGCGATCGGATTCACCGTCTACGGGGGTTCGAACCACGAGGTCGAGATGGCCGAGGAGTTCCGGGAGGCACAGGAGGGCGCCCGCGAACACGACATGGGCGTCGTCATGTGGTCATACCCCCGCGGACAGGGGCTCCGCAACGACGGGAGCCCGGACGTGATCTCGTACGGCGCGCGGCTCGGCCTCGAGCTCGGCGCCGACGTGGTGAAGGTGAAGTACCCCGGTTCCCCCGAGGCGATGGGCCACGCCGTCGAGATGGCCGGTCCCGCCGACGTCGTGATGTCCGGCGGGACGATGCGCGACGACGAGGAGTTCCTCCGGAACGTCTCGAACGCCATCGACGCGGGCGCCACCGGGATCGCGGTCGGCCGGAACGTCTTCCAGCGCGACGAGCCCGAGCGGATCCTCGACGCGCTGGAGGCCGTGATCTTCCGAGAGGCCGACCCGGTCGAGGCGCTGGCCGCCGCCGAGAGCGCGGACTGATGAGCGACCCCGCCTCGGACCGCGACGCGGACCCGACCGTCGAGGCCGTCTTCGACGCGGTCGCCGAGACGGCCCCGGAGATCCGCGCCGCGCTCCCCGGCCGCCGCGTCGAGAGCGGGACGGACAACCCCTCGGGCGAGTCGGTGCTGGCCGGCGACCTGTACGCCGACGAGCTGCTCGGCGAGGCGATCACCGCGGTCGACGGCGTCGGCTCGTTCGTCAGCGAGGAACGCGAGGCCGCCGTCGACGCCGGCGGGGCGGTCGGCGAGGGCGCCTACGCGGTCGCGATCGACCCCCTCGACGGCTCGTCGAACCTCCGGTCGAACAACGCGATGGGCACGGTGGTCGGGATCTACGACGCCCCGCTGCCCGCCACCGGGCGCGACCTCGTCGCCGCCGGCTACGTGCTGTACGGCCCGATCACGACGATGGTCGTCGCCGACGACGCCGGCGTCCGCGAGGAGGTCGTCGAGGCCGACCCCGACGGCGACGGCGGTAGCGACGACGGCCACGCGGTCTCCCGTTCGGTGGTCGAAGACGACCTGCACCTCCCCGACGACCCCCTCGTCTACGGGTTCGGCGGGCGCGTCCCCGACTGGCCCGACGCGTTCACCGCCTTCGCGCGCGAGATCGAAGACGAGCTGAAGCTCCGGTACGGCGGCGCCATGGTCGGCGACGTGAACCAGGTGCTCACCTACGGCGGGATCTTCGCGTACCCCGCCCTCGTCGACGCGCCGGACGGGAAGCTCCGGCTCTCCTTCGAGGCGAACCCGATCGCCTACATCGTCGAGCGCGCCGGCGGGGCCGCCACGGACGGCGAAATCGACATCCTCGACGTCGAGCCCGAGGGCGTCCACGACCGCGTGCCGCTGTACGTCGGCAACGAGGAGTTGGTCGAGCGGTTGAAGACGGCGCTGGACTGACCCGGTCGGCTCGCGGCCCGTTTGCACCGATCCGTCGGTCGCCGCCGGACTTGCATGGAAAACTGTTTAGGATCCACCGCAAATCTTGCGCCCATGAAAGTCCACGTCGGCGCGGCGGCGACGCCCGAGGAGGCCGAGGCGATCGCGCGATCGCTCGCCGAGCATCTCGGTGTCGACGTCGACGTCCACGTCGGTGAGAGCGACGAGCCCGCCGCGAGCGCCGCGCCGCCCGAGACGGCGTACCCCCTCGACGACGACCTCGGACCGACCGACCGCGAGCGCGACCTCCGGGCCGAGATCGACGACATCCTGGAAGGCGGCCCGGAGAAGTACCGCGAGCGGCTCCCCGAGCAGGGGAAGCTGTTCGTCCGCGACCGCCTCGACCTCTGGTTCGGCGGCGAGGGCGGGACGCGCGGCGCGGGCGACGCGAGCGCGACCGACGGCGACCCGGCGGGGCTCCACTTCGAGGACGGGAAGTTCGCGGCGTTCGACGACTGGCACCCGAACGCGCCGAACCGCGACGGCGACGCCGACGGCGACGGATCCGACGACGCCGGCGGCGACCGGCTCCCGGGCGACGGCCTGCTCACCGGCGCCGCCGAGTTCGAGGGGCGCGACGTCCACTTCATGGCCAACGACTTCACGGTGAAGGCGGGGTCGATGGCGGCGAAGGGCGTCGAGAAGTTCCTCCGGATGCAACAGCGGGCCCTGAAGACGGGCAAGCCGGTGCTCTACCTGATGGACTCCTCCGGCGGGCGGATCGACCAGCAGAGCGGCTTCTTCGCCAACCGCGAGGGGATCGGGAAGTACTACTACAACCACTCATTGCTGTCGGGCGCGGTCCCGCAGATCTGCGTCCTCTACGGCCCCTGTATCGCCGGCGCCGCCTACACGCCCGTCTTCGCCGACTTCACCGTGATGGTCGAGGGGATGTCCGCGATGGCGATCGCCTCGCCGCGGATGGTGAAGATGGTCACCGGCGAGGAGATCGAGATGGCGGACCTGGGCGGCCCCCGCGTCCACGCCGAGGAGTCCGGGTCGGCGGACCTGGTCGCCCGCGACGAGGAGCACGCCCGCGAGCTCGTCGCCGACCTGATCGGCTACCTCCCCGACGCCGCCGGCGAGAAGCCTCCGCAGCGCGAGACGAAGCCGCCGAAGCTCCCGCCCGAGGGGATCGACGAGCTGATCCCCGAGTCGCCGAATCGCCCGTACGACGTCCGCGACCTGCTCGACCGGATCGCCGACGCGGAGTCCGTCTTCGAGCTGAAGGAGGGGTACGGCCCGGAGATCGTCACGGCGTTCTGCCGGATCGACGGGCGCCCCGTCGGCGTCGTCGCCAACCAGCCGACGGAGCGGTCGGGCGCCATCTTCCCGGACGCCGCGGAGAAGGCCGCCGAGTTCATCTGGACCTGCGACGCCTACGAGATCCCCCTGTTATACCTCTGTGACACGCCGGGATTCATGGCCGGCTCGCAGGTCGAGAAGGACGCGATCCTCGAGAAAGGCAAGAAGATGATCTACGCCACCTCCTCCGCGACGGTACCAAAACAGACCGTCGTCACCCGGAAGGCGTACGGCGCGGGGATCTACGCGATGGGCGGGCCCGCCTACGACCCGGAGAGCGTGATCGGGCTCCCCTCCGGTGAGATCGGCATCATGGGGCCGGAGGCCGCGATCAACGCCGTCTACGCGCGGAAGCTCGCCGAGATCGACGACCCCGAGGAGCGCGCCGAGACCGAGGCGCGGCTCCGCGAGGAGTACCGGGAAGACATCGACGTCCACCGGATGGCCAGCGAGGTCGTCATCGACGAGATCGTCCCCCCGTCGACGCTCCGCGAGGAGCTCGCGGCCCGGTTCGCGTTCTACGAGGACGTGGAGAAGGACCTGCCGGAGAAGAAGCACGGGACGGTTATTTAAAATCTGACGGGCAGGGCGGCGGACGATGTTATAAGGCCGCGATCCACTCGGCGCCGAGGAGTTCGGTCGCGCTCCCGAACCCGAGCACCACGGCGACGCCGATCGCGAGCAGCGCGCCGACGTACGCGGCGGACCCGACCAGCGACGCCGCGGCGAAGCGCGGGACGGAGACGGACGAGGCGTTCGCGGTCGGCACGGCGAGCCAGCCGCGCGTGCCGGGGACCGCGTTCGACGCCGCCACCGCGGGGAGTCCCCACCGGTCGAACCAGCGGCTCGCGCCGTCGAGGCGGTCCTCGCCGACCGGAACGAGGGGAAGCGACGTGGGGTCGACGTCGAACCGACGGACTGCGACGAAGACGGTCGACTGGCCGACGGTCGCGCCGACCACCGCCGCGGCGAACACCGGCAGGACCGCGATCGCCTCGACGCCGACGGCGACCACGGCGGTCACGAACAGCGTCCGCGCCGGGAGCACCTTCCCGACGAGGGCGCCCTCGAGCGCGAACACGGCGAACACCGCGACGGCCCCGTAGCTGTCGACGAGGGCGAGCGCGGTCGCGGCGTGGGCGCTGAACACGCCTTCCATCGACCGGCTACACGTAAAGCTCTTACACCGTGAGCGGTGCTCTCAGCACTCATGCGTGTATCTAATCCGCTTATCCGACATCTCTCCGGCCTCGGCGGACGCCGAGCGGTCAGGGGTGGGTATTTATCCACCGCGTCCGCACGTGTCACCCATGATAGACGTCGGCCGCAAGGCGCCGGACTTCATCGCCCCCGCGGTCGCGGGCGGGACGGCGACGGAACTGGAGCTGTTCCGGCTCGTCGACGACTGCGACGCCGTCGCGCTCTGCTTCGCGCCGGCGAACTTCGTCCCCACCTGCACGGCCGAGTTCGCGGCGGTGCGGGACGCGGGCTGGCACGACCGCGGCGACCTCGCCGTCGTCGCGCTCACCGGCGACTCGCTGTACGCGGGGTTCGCGTACGCCGACCGGTTCGAACTTCCGTTCCCCGTCGTCTCCGACTTCCACGGCGGGGTCGCCGACTCGTACGACCTGGTCGCGGAGTCGTGGGAGGGGCATTCGCAGATCCCGCGCCGCGCGACCGTCGTCATCGGCGGGGACTGGACCGTCCGGTTCGCCGAGGCGACCGCGGACGCGCTCGACCGCCCGGCCCCCTCGCCCGTCCAGAACGCGACCGCGGCGCTCCGCGACCTCGGCGTCGACGCCGACCGGCCGCGAGTGAACTACGACGGGCCGTGGTGAGGGCGGGCGACGAGGGCTGACGAACCCGCCCGGTCGCCGGGGTTATTTCACGGCCCCGCGCTGACGTCCCGACATGGAAGCCGCCCTCGCGGAGTACCTCGACGAGTTCACGCGCCGGGACTGGGAGACGCTCGATCCGGAGGCCGTCACGGACCCCGTTCGGATCGCCGTCGTCGGCCTCGGCTGGTTCGCCCGCGACTGGGCGCTGCCGGGCATCGCTCGGTCGGCGTACACCGAGGCGACCGTCGTCACCGATATCGACGCCGACGCGGTGAAGACGGTCGCCGCCGAGCGCGACGTAACCGGCGTCACCCCCGAGGAGTTCCGGTCCGGCGCCGCCGCCGACGCGTACGACGCGGTGTACGTCGCGACGCCGAACGCCGCCCACCTGGGGTACGTCCGAGCCGCCGCGGCGCAGGGGAAGGCGGTCCTCTGCGAGAAGCCGCTGGAGGCGACGCCGGACCGCGCGCGCCGGCTCGTCGAGGCGTGCGACGACGCCGACGTACCCCTGATGGTCGGCTACCGGATGCAGACCGACCCCGTCGTCCGGCGGCTCCGCGACCTCCTCGACGGGGGCGTCGCCGGCGACGTGGTCCACGTGCACGCGACGATGTCGCAGACGATGCTCGGCGAACTCGGCGGCGACGCCGACCAGTGGCGGCTCGACCCTGAGCTGTCCGGCGGCTGCGCGCTCATGGACCTCGGCGTCTACCCGATCAATACGACCCGGTTCGCGCTCGGCGAGGACCCGGTTCGCGTGTCGGGCCGGACCCGCTCAGACCACGAGGCGTTCGCCGAAGTGGACGAGCACGCCACCTTCCGGCTGGAGTTCCCGGGCGACGTGGACGCGCTCTGTTCGGTGAGCCAGAACGCGCAGCACGCGAGCCGGCTGGAGGTCACCGGCACGGAGGCGAGGCTGATCGTAGACCCGGCCTTCTACGAGCGGGAGGACCGCGGGTTCGCCGTCGTCCGCGACGGCGCCCGTGTCGACGTCGACTTCGAGCAGGTCCACCAGATCGAAGAGGAGTTCGCCTACTTCGGCCATCAGCTGTTGGCGGGCGAGCCGTTCCATCCGGACGGCGAACACGCTCTCACGGACGTGCACGCGCTCGACGGGATCTACGAGTCGGCGGAGACCGGGCGGCCGGTGGCGCTCGGCGACGACGCGGCCTGAGCCCGGACGGGGTCGGTCGGCGACGCGAGCCGCCTCACTGCTCGATCCCGTACACGTCGCTCGTCCAGTCGCGGGCCGGGGTGTCGTACACCGGCTCGTCGCGGTCGCGCTCGTCGAGGCGCCGCCGGTCGGCCGCGTCGAGCTCCCAGTCGAGGTCGGCGTTGGCCCGGACGTGGTCCGGCGTGGACGACCGCGGCAGCGGGACCACGCCGCGGTCGACCGCCCACCGGAGCACGACCTGCGCGGGGCTCCTGTCGTACTTCTCGGCGAGCCCGGCGACGACCTCGTCGCCGAACACGTCCGTCCGCGCGAGCGGCGCCGCGGCCTCGATCACGGTGTCGGACTCGCGGCAGTAGTCGACGAGGTCGGCCCGCTGGAAGTACGGGTGGAACTCGATCTGGTTCACCGCGATCGGCACGTCCGAGACGTGGTGCGCGCAGCTCAGCTGGTAGGCGCTGAAGTTCGAGACGCCGACGTCGCGGACGAGTCCCCGGTCGCGGAGCTCCGCCATCGCCCGGAGGGTCTCGCGCAGCGAGATGGCCGGGTTGGGCCAGTGGACGAGGTACAAGTCGAGGTAGTCGGTGCCGAGCCGGTCGAGCGACGCCTCGCAGGAGGCGATCAGCGACTCGTAGTTGAGGTTCTTCGCGAGCACCTTCGAGGTGAGGAACACCTCGTCGCGGTCGTACTCCGCGAGGACGTCGCCGATGACCTCCTCGTTGCGATACCCCTCTGCGGTGTCGATGTGCGCGTAGCCGGCGTCGAGCGCCGCGCGGACGCTCTCGGCCGTCTGCTCGTCGTCGAGGTCGTACGTGCCCAGTCCGAGCGCCGGCAGCTCGGCGCCGCTCGGGAGCGTCTTCGTTGGAACGGTCACACGCCACGGGTTCGCCGGATCGCCGATTGAAACTACCGGTCGGGGAACCCCGGCACCTTTCGATCCCCAGCGGTCGCGTGACCGTATTTAATGACAATGAGATGAGACGAGGATCGCTCATAAAAGACGACGATAGCTTATAAACAACGATGCGGTGGCGCGCGCCTGCGAGCGCCCCTCGGGGCGCGAGGAGCGCGTGCGAGGGAGGCGGCGGGCCGGCGCGGCTCGGCCCGCGCCGGGCCGTCCGCCGAGGCTGGGGAGGCGTGAGGTGCGGGCTTTGGCGGTGTTCACCGCGCCGGCAACGATTCATAAGTAACTGATAGCGTTCACATCACTCGGTGATTTCGCTCACTCCGTTCGCTGCGCGCGACTGATAGCGTTCAAATCACTCGGTGATTTCTCTCACTTCGTTCGCGAGTTCGCTGAACGGAGTGAAGCGAACGCTGACTGACGGAGTCAGTTAGAAAATGCACCGGCCGAGACTCCCCGCGAGTGAAACGAGCGGGGAGTCAGGGCGGTGCACGACTGAAAAGAGTGCACCGGCCGAGATTTGAACTCGGGTTGCAACCATGGCAAGGTTGCGTGATACCACTACACTACCGGTGCGTGCTTCGCATCTGCACATAGCCCGAGTCGGAGATATAAGGGTTCCGAACGCGGGCCGGGCTGGCGGGCCTCCCCGCCCGGACCGCACGCCGGAAGCGTCATCGGGCTCCCGACCAAGACGGAGACGAGACGACCCACATGACGCGCCGATCCGCCCACCTCGCCGACAGACGCAGCGTCCTCCGAGCGACCGGCGGGCTCGCCGTCCTCTCGACCGCCGGCTGTCTCGGCGGCGGAGGCGCCGACGACGGCGCGGACGGCGGCGGCACCGGAACCGACGGCGGCACCGATGACGGCGACGACGCCCTCCCGGACGACGGCGACGACGTCGAGTACGCGGTCGAGCGCGTCGCGGAGGGGTTCGAGGACCCGTGGGGGCTCGCCTTCCTCCCCGGCGACGGGCGCCTCCTCGTCACCGAGCGGCCCGGCCGGCTCTCACTTGTCGACCCCGGATCGGGAACCGTCGAGTCCGTCGCGGGCGCGCCCGACGTGTTCGCGGCGGGACAAGGCGGGCTGCTCGACGTCGCGGTCCACCCCGACTACCCGGACGACCGCCGCGTGTACCTCACGTACTCGGCGGCCGCGGAGGACTCTCCCGCCGACGGGAGCGGCGCGACGACCCACGTCGGCGCCGGCCGCCTCGACCCCCCGGCGCTCTCGGGGTTCGAGGCGGTCCGCGTCGCCGAGCCGTTCCGCGACACGGACCTGCACTTCGGCTCGCGCGCGACGTTCGGCCCCGACGGCGCGCTGTTCGTCACCGTCGGGGACCGGCGCGACACCGAGTTCGGCCCGGACCACGTCTCGCAGGACCCGTCGAACGAGCTCGGGGCGACGCTCCGGCTGACGCCCGACGGCGACGCCCACCCGGACAACCCGTTCGCCGACGACCCGGACGCGTCGGACGCGGTGTACAGCTACGGCCATCGGAACCCGCAGGCGATGGCCGTCCGGCCCGAGACGGGGGCGGTCTGGCAGTGCGAGCACGGCGAGGAGGACGGCGACGAGATCAACGTCGTCGAACGCGGCGGCGACTACGGCTGGCCGGTAGCGAGCGAGGCGTGCCGGTACGGCACCGACGACCCCCTCGCACCGGGCCACGACGAGCGCGGCGACGTCGTCGCGCCGGTCCACTACTGGCCCTGCGGCTCCGGCGGGTTCCCCCCGAGCGGGGCGGTCTTCTACGACGGCGACGCGTTTCCCGCGTGGCGGGGCGACCTGTTCGCCGGCACGCTCGCGGCGCAGTACCTCGGCCGGTTCACGGTCGAGGGCGCGGGCGCCGCCGAGGCCGACGTCACCGAGCGCGACCCCCTGCTCGACGACCGGGAGTGGCGCATGCGCGCGATCGCGGTCGAGCCGTCGACGGGCCACCTCTACGTCGCCGTCGACGACCCCGACGCGCCGGTCGTCCGGATCGTCCCGGCCTGAAGCGCGGTCCGACTCGTGCCGGCTTACTCAAACGAATTTACGTAGCTTTCCCTACAAAAACATCGTTCAGATTACACTTATTCCCTCGCGGCGCGTAGCATCGACCGCATGAGACCCGACGGAACGCGGACGCGACGCGACGCATCGAACCCCCCGCGGGGGCCGCCACCGACGGTGCGCGGATCGGCGCTGTTGGTCGCGGCCATGCTCGGGGTCCTCGTCGCCGCCTCGTACCCGGTCGCGAGCGCGGGGGTCGCGAGCGCCGCCCTCGCCGTGTACTACGGGGCGCGGCCGATCGCTCGGCGGCTCCGAAAGCGTGCCGACGACTGGGACCCTCGGCCGGTGTGCGTGCCCGGGACGGGCGTCTGTCTCGGCGCGTGACGGGCGCACGCCACGACAGGCTCTTTACATGAGGCGGACCGACGGGGTACCACGATGACCGAGGAGCGTCCGGACGGTCGGCTGTCGCCCGACGAGGCGTTTGCCGCGCTCGGCGACGAGGTCCGGGTGCGGATCCTGCGCGCCCTCGGCGATGCCGCTGAGCCGCTCGCCTTCTCAGAGCTGTACGACCGGCTCCCCGTCGACGACACGGCGAGGTTCAACTACCACCTCGGCGAGCTCCGCGGCCACTTCGTCCGGAAGACCGCGGACGGCTACGCGCTGGACCACCCGGGCCGACGCGTCGTCGAAGCGATCCGCTCCGGGGCGGTCACCGACGACCCGGAGCTCGACCGGACGCCGGTCGAGGACCGCTGTCCGACCTGCGAGCGACCGCTGGAGATCCAGTGGCGCGACGGCAGCGTCGAGGTGTTCTGCCCGGCGTGCGAGAGCCGGTGGGACCGCTCGTGGGGCCGGGTCGGCGGCCCCGAGGAGACGGCGTCGGGATACCTCGGCCGGCTCCCGTTTCCCCCGGCGGGGCTCCGGGGGCGAACGCCGGGCGAGGTGCTCCGCGCCGCCCACGCGTGGACGAACCTCGAACTGCTCGCCGTCGGCTCCGGGATCTGCCCGCGTTGCGCGGCGTCCGTCGAGACCGAACTGGACGCCTGCGCGGACCACGAGCGCGACGGCGTCTGCTCGAACTGCCGGTCCCGGTTCGCGGTGCTGCTGAAGGCGTCGTGTCCCAACTGCCCCTACGAGATGGGGTGCGCCGCCGGACCCGGGCTCCTGTCGTCGCCGGAGCTGTTGGGGTTCATGCTCGATCACGGGCTCGACCCGTTCTCGCCCCGGTCGGTCCTCCGCCTCGACCGGTTCCTCAACGAGTACGACGAGGCGGTCCGGTCGACGGATCCCCTCCGGGCCACGCTGACGTTCTCGGTCGACGGCGACGAGCTCGCGCTCACCGTGGACGGGAACGGCGACGTCGTCGGGGACTCGTCGGAGCGATAGCGCCGGATCGGCTCGGCCGCCCCGTGTCGCTCCAGGCCTCGGATCGTTTTGGGCGGCCTCGGATCGTTTCGGGCGGCCTCGGATCGTCTTGAGCGATCTCGGTTCGACCCGATCCGTGTGATAGACTCTCTCGATCCGACGGGTCGAAACGCCCGTCAGACCCCGTGTGAACGCGGCACAGCCCGGAAACGGGACCGCTATCCTTTTACGGTGCCGTCCGAAATCGAGGGGTACAGTCTCGCCACGATGCGTACCGAAGACGGACTCACGATCTGTATTCCGTCTTCGGTCGTCCGGGAGGCCGAGGACGACCGCGAGGCGACTCGCAAACTCGGTTACGTCGCCCGCGCGGCGGCGGTGTTCCGGGCGGATCGACTGGTCGTCTTCCCAGACGCGGAAGGCGAGCGGCGACGGGGCGGCGAGTACGTTCGGACCGTGCTGGGGTACGCCGCGACCCCTCCGGAGCTCCGGAAGGACCTCTGGGGGGAGCGCGACGAACTCCGGTACGCCGGCGTGCTCCCGCCGCTCCGCGTGCCGTGGCGGACCGGCTCGACCCCTAGCGGGGAAGAGTCGAAAACACAGGGACTCGTGACCGAGGTCGGACCTGAAGGCCGCGTCCGGGTCAATTCCCCGCTGCGGGAACACCCGATCTCCCTGCTCGTCCCCTCCGGAATGGAGGTCGAGCAGGGGGAGCGCGTCACCATCAGGGTCTCTTCGAGAGAACCGGTCCGCGCCCGCATCACCGGGAAGCCCGAGGCGGGCTTCCAGGTCGTGAACGCGGACCTGTCGGAAGCGCTCGCCGGCGACGGACTGGCCGTCGCGACGTCGCGACACGGGGAGGAACTCTCCGTCTCGCGGCTCGGCGGCATCGTCTCGGACGCGCGGGAGGCCGGCGGCTACGCCGTCGCCTTCGGCGCGCCCGAGCGGGGGCTTCCGGAGATGCTCGGGCTTTCGCCCGACGACATTCGGGCGGCCGTCGCCGACGGCCGTCCGGTCGAACCCGATCCGGGGTTCGACCTCTGGCTGAATACGATCCCGGCACAGAGCAGCGAGGTCGTCCGAACGGAGGAGGCTCTGTTCGTGACTCTCGGCTCGCTCACACTCACGGAGTAAACACATGGCACAACCAAACCGACCGAGAAAAGGCTCGCTGGGTTACGGCCCACGGACCCGCGCCGACCGAGAGGTCCCGCGTATTCGCTCGTGGCCCGACGACGACGGAGCCCCCGCACTGCAGGGGTTCGCCGGCTACAAGGCCGGAATGACGCACGTCGTTATGGTCAACGACGAGGCCAACTCGCCGCGTGAGGGAATGGAAGAGTCCGTTCCCGTCACCGTCGTCGAGACGCCGCCGATGTACGCGGTGGCCCTGCGCGCCTACGAACAGACGGCGTACGGAAAGAAGCCGGTCGAAGAGGTCTGGGCGACCGAGTTCCACGAGGAGCTCGATCGCGCGCTCGACCTCCCGGCGGAGAACACCTTCGAGGAGGACGCAGAGGAGCTTCGCGCGTTGCTCGACGACGGCGTCGTCGACGACGTCCGCGTCATCACTCACACCGTCCCCTCGGAGCTCGCGAACATCCCCAAGAAGAAGCCCGACGTCATGGAGACCCGAGTCGGCGGCGGCTCCCTCGAGGAGCGCGTCGAGTTCGGGCTCGACCTCGTCGGGGAGGGCGGCGCCCACGAGTTCGGCGACGTCTTCCGCGCCGGTCAGTACACCGACGTCTCGGGCATCACGAAGGGGAAGGGGACGCAGGGTCCCGTCAAGCGCTGGGGCGTACAGAAGCGGAAGGGCAAACACGCCCGCCAGGGATGGCGGCGCCGGATCGGTAACCTCGGTCCGTGGAACCCCTCCCGCGTTCGCTCCACCGTTCCCCAGCAGGGGCAGACCGGCTACCACCAGCGCACCGAGCTCAACAAGCGCCTCATCGACTTCGGCGAGGGCGACGACGCCTCCGTCGACGGCGGCTTCGTCAACTACGGCGAGGTCGACGGCGAGTACGCGCTCATCAAGGGCTCGCTGCCCGGTCCGGACCAGCGCCTGCTTCGGTTCCGCCCGGCCATCCGGCCGAACGACCAGCCGCGCCTCGACCCCGAGGTCCGGTACGTATCCACCGCATCCAACCAGGGATAATACATGAACGCAACAGTACACGACCTGGACGGCGGGGACGCGGGCAGCGTCGAGCTGCCGGCGATCTTCGAGACCGCGTTCCGACCGGACCTCATCGGTCGAGCGGTCTCCGCCGCACAGGCTAACCGGAAGCAGGCCTACGGTGCCGACGAGTTCGCCGGGCTGCGAACCCCCGCGGAGTCGTTCGGCTCCGGGCGCGGGCTCGCGCACATCCCGCGCTCCGAGAACGTCGCCCGCCGCGTCCCGAGCGCCGTCTCGGGCCGCGCCGCGCACCCGCCGAAGGCCGAGAAGGACCAGACGAAGAAACTGAACGACAAGGAGCGACAGCTCGCGATCCGGTCGGCCGTCGCGGCCACCACCGACGCCGAGCTCGTCGCCGAGCGCGGTCACGCGTTCGACGACGACCTGGCGCTCCCGCTCGTCGTCTCCGACGAGTTCGAGGACTTACAGAAGACCCAGGAGGCCCTGGGCGTGCTGGAGGCCGTCGGCGCCGACGCCGACATCGAGCGCGCCGAGGAGGGCCGCTCCGTGCGGTCCGGCCGCGGGAAGACCCGCGGTCGCAAGTACAGCCAACCCAAGTCCGTCCTCGTCGTCACCAGCGAGGAGCCGTCCCGCGCCGCCCGGAACCTCTCGGGCGTCGACGTCGCGACCGCGGGCGAGGTCAACGCTGAGGACCTCGCGCCGGGCGGACACCCGGGACGACTCACGCTGTGGACCGAGAGCGCGATCGAGGAGGTGGCAGACCGATGAACTCCATCATCGAGCACCCGCTCGTCACCGAGCAGGCGATGAACGAGATGGACTTCAAGAACAAGCTGCTGTTCCTCGTCGACATCGACGCGACGAAGCCCGAGGTCCGCGAGGAGGTCCAAGACCGCTACGACGTCACCGTCACCGACGTGAACACGCAGGTGACCTCGAAGGGGAAGAAGAAGGCGACGGTCACGCTCTCCGAGGACGACGACGCGACCGAAATCGCCTCGCGCATCGGGGTGTTCTGATATGGGACGACGAATCCAAGGACAGCGGCGTGGACGCGGCGGCCCGACGTTCCGGGCCCCCTCCCACCGCTATAAGGCGGAACTGTCGCACAAGAAGCTCGAAGACGTGGACACGATCACCGGCGAGATCGTCGGGATCGAACACGACCCGGCCCGCTCGGCTCCGCTCGCGGAGATCGAGTTCGAGGACGACGACCGTCGGCTCGTGCTCGCGCCGGAAGGCGTGCGCGTGGGCGAGACGATTCAGGTCGGCGTGAGCGCGGAGATCAAGCCCGGGAACACGCTCCCGCTGGCCGAAATCCCCGAGGGCGTTCCGGTCTGTAACGTCGAGAGCAACCGCGGGGACGGCGGGAAGTTCGCGCGCGCCTCCGGCGTGTCCGCGACGCTCCTCACCCACGACCGCGACGTCGCGGTCGTCCAGCTCCCCAGCGGGGAAGTGAAGCGGCTTGACCCGCAGTGCCGCGCCACGATCGGCGTGGTCGCGGGCGGCGGCCGGACGGAGAAGCCCTTCGTCAAGGCCGGCAACAAGTACCACAAGATGAAGGCGCGCGGGACGAAATACCCGCGCGTGCGCGGCGTCGCGATGAACGCCGTCGACCACCCCTTCGGCGGGGGCGGTCGCCAACACCCCGGACAGCCGAAGTCCGTCTCGCGGGACGCCCCGCCGGGACGCAAAGTGGGTGACATCGCATCCAAGCGCACCGGACGAGGTGGCAACAAATGAGTTCCAACTACCGAACCGGCCGCGAGGGCAAGGAGTTCGCCTACCGCGGTCACTCGCTCGACGAGCTGCAGGAGATGGACGTCGAAGACGTCGCGGAACTGCTCCCCGCACGCCAGCGGCGAAGCATCGTTCGCGGCCTCGGCACCGAACAGCAGAAGCTGCTGGAGAAGGCCCGAACCCGCGACAAGGAGACGACGGCGGACGATCCGATCCGGACGCATCTGCGCGACATGCCGATCCTTCCGGAGTTCGTCGGCGTCACCTTCTCCGTGTACAACGGACACAGCTTCGAGCGCGTGCAGGTCGAACCCCAGATGATCGGACACTACCTGGGCGAGTTCCACCTCACGCGAAGCACCGTCGAACACGGTCAGGCCGGCATCGGCGCGACCCGGTCCTCGAAGTTCGTGCCGCTCAAGTAACCCATGGGAATCAACTACAGCGTCGAGGCCGACCCGGAGACCACCGCCAAGGGGATGCTCCGCGACCGGCCCATCAGCGTGAAGGACAGCAAGGAGATCTCCCGGGAGATCAAAGGCGAGACCGTCGCCGACGCCGAGGAGTTCCTCCAGGAAGTCATCGACGAGGAGACCTCGGTGCCGATGCGCCAGCACAACGCCGGCGCGGGCCACCGCTCCGACATCGACGGCTGGGACGCGGGCCGCTACCCCGAGAAGGCCGCCAAGGACTTCCTCAAGCTCCTGGAGAACGTCAAGAACAACGCGACAGAACAGGGATTCGACGGCGACGAGATGGTCATCAAACACGTCGCCCCCCACAAGGTCGGTGAGCGACCCGGGCGGAACCCGCGAGCCGCGGGCGCCACCCAGTGGAACACCACGCTCGCCGACGTCGAACTCATCATCGAGGACCCGGAGGCCGACGAATAATGGCTGACGAACACCAATTCATCGAGGACGGCCTGCGCCGTTCACAGATCAACGAGTTCTTCGCGGACGAGCTCGGCCGAGCCGGCTACGGCGGCATGGACGTCGCCAAGACGCCGATGGGCACGCAGATCGTGCTGAAGGCCGAAAAGCCCGGCATGGTGATCGGGAAAGGCGGGAAGAACATCCGCAAGATCACCACCGAGCTCGAGGACCGCTTCGACATGGACGACCCGCAGATCGACGTTCAGGAGGTCGACGAGCCCGACCTGAACGCCCAGATCGTCGCGGACCGTCTCGCGAACGCTCTCGAACGCGGCTGGTACTTCCGGAAGGCCGGTCACACGACGATCGACCGGATCATGGACGCCGGCGCGCTGGGCGCCGAAATCGTCCTGTCCGGGAAGGTCACCGGCGCGCGTTCGCGCGTCGAGAAGTTCAACCGCGGCTACATCAAGCACAACGGCGAGCCCGCGGAGGAGGTCGTCGACCACGGCCAGGGCGTCGCGGTGATGAAGCTCGGGACGATCGGCGTCAACGTGAAGATCATCCCGCCGGGCGCGAAGCTCCCGGACGACTTCGATATCCGCGAGGACGCCGAGGTCCCGGAGGTCGAGCAGGCCGCCGCGGGCGACGACGAAGGCGTCGAAGCGCTCCTCGAAGAGGAGCCAGAGGAGGTGCCGGACGTCGGCGCCGACGACGACGTCGAGGTGCCCGACGACGACCCCACCGACGTCATCGACGAGGAGGTCGTCGAGGAGGTCGTCGAGGAGACGCAAGACACGGCCGCGGAGGCGACCGATGTCGCCCCCGAGGAGCCGGTCGGCGACGCCGACGCGGACGACATCGACGAGCTCGACGAGGAGATCGAATCGGAGGCGGCGGACCTCGTCGCGGAGATGGAAGCCGCTGACGACGAAGAGGAGGACGAGTAAATGGCGATCCTCTACACAGACGAGATCCGCGACATGACGGCGGCCGAGCGGCAGGTCGAGCTCGAGGAGCTCGAGACCGAGCTGCTCAACTCGAAGGCGCAGCGCGCCGCCGGCGGCATGCCGGAGAGTCCGGGCCGCGTCAAGGAACTGAAGAAGACGATCGCGCGGATCAAGACGATCCAGCAGGAAGAAGGCGACTTCGACGACGAATAAGATGATATCCCCCGACACACTCGTCCGGCACGAGCTCGTCGGCCTCCCGGTTCGGGTGGCCGACGCCGCCAGCGACGCCCACGCGGGCATCGCCGGCCGCGTGCTGTCCGAGACGTTCGGCACCATCGTGGTCCGAACGCCGTCGGGGGACAAGCGCGTGCCCAAGTCGGGCGCGACGCTGGAGTTCGCGGTCGTCGACGTCCCGACCGTCCGCACAGATGAAGCCGCCGGCGACGCGCAGTCGTCGGGGTCCGCGTCCCAACTCGGGTCGGATACTACGGGGGTCCGCCCCCGTCAGTCTGGCCCGTCCGGGTCCGCAAGCGTCGTCACCGGTGACGACGCGGGTCCGGCGAGCCACCGCGGCGAGTGCAAAGACGCGGTCTACGTAACGGTGGATGGCGATCGGTTGCGGCATCGACCCGCCGAACGCACCGAACGAGGTGTCACACAATGGCGATAGGAATCGACGTACCCACGCCTCCGGAGCCAGACAACCCGGAGGATTACGACTACGAGAAGTGCCCGTTCCACGGGCAGCTCTCCGTCCGCGGCCAAACCCGCGAGGGAACGGTCGTGTCGACGGATATGGAAAAGACCGTCATCGTCGAGCGAGAATACGACGTGTTCGTACCGAAATACGATCGGTACATGAAGCGTCGCTCGCGCATCCCGGCCCACGTGCCGGGCGTGCTCGACTCGCTCGAAGTCGGTGACGAAGTGAAGATCGCGGAAACGCGACCGCTCTCGAAGACGAAGTCCCACGTCGTCGTCGAGAACCTGTCGGGTGATCAGTGATGGAGGCGCTAAAGGCCGACGTCACGCAGGGGCTCTCGAAGGGCTCGCTCATCACGTGCGCCGACAACACCGGCGCGCGTGAGCTGAAGGTGATCTCCGTCGCCGGCTACTCCGGCACGAAGAACCGCCACCCGAAGGCAGGTATCGGCGACAAGGTGACCGTCTCGGTCACCAAAGGGACCCCGGAGATGCGGCGGCAGGTGCTGGAGGCGGTCGTCGTCCGCCAGCGCAAGCCGATCCGCCGTCCGAGCGGGACCCGCGTGAAGTTCGAGGACAACGCGGCCGTCATCATCGACGACCTCGAGGAGCCGCGGGGCACCGAGATCAAGGGCCCCGTCGCCCGCGAGGTCGCCGAACGATTCGGAAGCATCGCCTCGACCGCGACGATGATCGTCTAACCATGACGAAACAGCCACGCAAACAGCGAAAACGGTCGGAGACCGCGCCGCTCCACGAGCGGCAGAACCAGGTCCGAGCAACCCTCACGGAGGAGCTCCGCGAGGAGTACGGACAGCGCAACGTCCGCGTCAACGCCGGCGACACCGTCGAGGTGCTTCGCGGCGACGCGGCCGGGACGGAGGCGGAAGTCGTCGCCGTCGACCTGTCCGCGGAACGGATCACCGTCGAGGACGTCACCGTCGAGAAGGCGGACGGGGAGGAAGTTCCCCGTCCGATCCCGGCGAGCAACGTCCGGGTGACCGATCTGGACCTGGAAGACGAACGCCGGGAGGCGCGGCTCCAGGAGGATAACGAATGACGCGACATCAGAAGCGACTGGCAGTACCGAACTCCTGGCCGGTCGAGCGAAAGACGAACACATTCACCGTCAAGGCCGGCGCCGGCCCGCACGGTGAGGCGGGCGTTCCGCTCGTCGTCCTGCTGCGGGACGTGCTCGGTTACGTCGACTCGACGAAGGAGGCGCGCTACGCGCTGAACAACGACTCGGTCCTCGTCAACGGCGACGCGATCTCGGACGAGCAGCGTCCGATCGGGATGTTCGACATCCTGGCGTTCCCCGAGCGCGGGGAGTTCTTCCGCGTCTTCCCCGACGAGGGCGGTCGGCTCGCGCTGACCCCCGTCGACGAGGAGGCCGCGGGCAGCCGGCTCGGGAAGATCACGAACAAGTCGGTCGTCCCCGGCGGCGCCGTCCAGTTGACGCTCCACGACGGAACGAACGTGCGCGTCGACGCGGACACACCGTACGACACCAAGGACTCGATCGTCGTCGACAACGAGACCAAGGAGGTCGTCGCCCACTTCGAGTACGAAGAGGGCGCCCTCGTCACCGCCGTTGCCGGCCAGCACGCCGGGCGGATCGGCGAGGTCGACGCCATCGACGTGACGCTCGGCTCGGGCTCGAACACCGTGTTCGTCGGCGACGACGACGACGGCTACGAGACGGTCGAGGAGTACCTCGTCGTCATCGACGAGAACTTCACCGGCGACGACGCCGACGAGGCGGGTGATTCGGATGAGTGAAGCCGAGAGCGCCCCTCACGAGATGCGCGAGCCGTATCTCGAGAAGGTCGTCGTCCACATGGGCGTCGGGCAGGGCGGTGAACCCCTCGCCGACGCCGAGGAGATCATCGAGGAGATCACGGAGCAGCAGTCGGTCCGGACCACCTCGAAGCGCACCATAGCCGAGTTCGGGATCCGCAAGGGCGACCCGATCGGCGTCAAGGTGACGCTGCGGGGCGAGGACGCACACGAGTTCCTCGCAACCGCGCTCGACGTCGTCGACGTCTCGCGGAGTCAGTTCGACGACACGGGCAACCTGAGCTTCGGTGTCGAGGACCACACCGACTTCCCGAGCCAGGAGTACAACCCCAACATCGGCATCTACGGGCTCGACGTGACGACGACGATCGTCCGGCCCGGCTACCGCGTGTCGAAGCGGGACAAGGCGACGGCGTCGATCCCCGCGAAACACCGGATGACCGTCGAGGACGCGGCCGCGTTCCTCGAGACCAACTTCGACGTAGAGGTAACGGAATGAGCGAAGCGAACAACGACACGGGCGAACACGCGGCGAAGCGCACCGGCTCCCGGCACACCTGCCGGCGGTGCGACCGCGAGCAGGGGCTTGTCGGCAAGTACGACATCAACCTCTGCCGGCAGTGTTTCCGCGAGGTCGCCCGAGACATGGGATTCGAGAAGTACAGCTGATCATGACAGGAAACGATCCATTCACCAACGCGCTCGCCGGCATGGACAACGCCGAGAGCGTTGGCCACCTGTCGTACACGGTTGAGCCCGCCTCAAACATCATCGGCTCCGTCCTCGAGGTCCTCTACGACCGCGGGTACGTCGACGGCTTCGAGTACGTCGACGACGGGAAAGCCGGGAAGTTCGAGGTCGAACTGAAAGGCGCGATCAACGAGTGTGGCGCCGTCAAGCCCCGCTACTCCGCGGGCGCAGACGAGTTCGAGAAGTGGGAGAAGCGGTACCTCCCCGCCCGTGACTACGGGACGCTCATCGTCACGACGAGCCACGGCGTCATGAGCCACTACGAGGCCCGCGAAGAGGGCATCGGCGGCCAAGTGATCGCATACGTCTACTAACAATGAACAGAGTCGAAATCGAAATTCCGGACGACGTCTCCGCCGAGACCGACCACCTCGAACTCACCGTCGAGGGTCCCAACGGGAGCGTCACGCGACGCCTCTGGTACCCCGACGTCGAGGTCACGGTCGAGGACGGTGCCGTCGCGATCGCCTCCGAGAACGAGGACGCGAAGACGAACGCCACGGTCGGCACATTCGAGAGCCACGTCACCAACATGATCCACGGCGTCACCGAGGGATGGGAGTACACGATGGAAGTGTACTACGCCCACTTCCCGATGCAGGTGACCGTGGAGGGCGACGAGGTCGTCATCGAGAACTTCCTCGGCGAGCGAGCACAGCGACGCACCCCGGTCCGCGGGGACACGGACGTACAGGTCGACGGCGAGACGGTCACGCTCTCGGGCTCCGACAAGGAGGCCGTCGGGCAGACCGCCGCCGACATCGAACAGCTGACGAAGGTGACCGACAAGGACACGCGCGTCTTCCAGGACGGCGTGTACATCGTCGAGAAGCCCACCGGAGGTGCCTAACCAATGGCCGAAGAACTGGAAGACATCAGCGGTGTCGGTCCCTCGAAGGCGGACGCCCTTCGCGAGGCCGGCTACGAGACGGTCGAGGACGTGAAGGCCGCCTCCCAGTCGGAGCTCTCCGAGGTCGACGGCGTCGGCAACGCGCTCGCAGCGCGTATCAAGGCCGACGTCGGCGGGCTGGAGGTCGACGAGGAGGCGGACGCGGAAATCGAAGACGAGACGGACGAGGAGGAGGCCGACGAGGCCGCCGCCGACGAGGACGTCGAGACGGAGCTTCGCCCCCGCGGTCACGCCGAGAAGACGCCGGAGCTGGACGACGAGACCGCTCGCGCGCTCGCGCAGAAGCACCGCGAGGGGAAACCGCAGTTCAACCGGCAGGACTACCACAAGAAAAAGCGGATCCCGACGTCGTGGCGCAAGCCGCGCGGCGGGCTCTCCAAGCAGCGCCGGCGCATGAAGGCGAAGGGCCCCGTCGTCGAGGCTGGGTTCCGGTCGCCGAAGGCGTCGCGCGACCTGCACCCGAGCGGCTTCGAGGAGGTCCGCGTGCACAACACGGACGATCTCGAAGGCGTCGACGGCGACACGCAGGCGGTGCGGATCGCCTCGAAGGTCGGCGGTCGCAAGCGCGAACTGATCGAAGACGAGGCGGAGGAGCGCGAGATCCGCGTGCTGAACCCGACCTACGTCGAAGTGGAGGTCGACGATGAGTGACCTGAAAGCGCAGAAACGGCTCGCAGCGGACGAGCTGGACGTCGGCAAGGGCCGCGTCTGGCTCGACCCCGAGGCACAGGAGGAGATCGAGGACGCCATCACGCGAGAGGACGTCCGCGAACTCATCGAGCAGGGCACGATCCGCGCGAAGGACGCGAAAACGAACTCCCGCGGACAGGCCCGCGAGCGCGCCGCGAAGCGCTCGTACGGACACAAGTCCGGCGCCGGTACCCGGAAGGGGAAAGCCGGCGCGCGACAGAACACGAAAGACGACTGGAAGGCGCGGATCCGCGCGATGCGGACCCGCCTGAAGGAGCTCCGCGACGACGAGGACGTCCTCGACGCCACGGAGTACCGCACGCTCTACAACAAGGCGAGCGGTGGCGAGTTCGAGGACGTCGCCCGACTGGAGGCGTACATCCAGACGCAGTACGGCTACGAGGTGACAGAGTAATGGCGACAGGACCACGATACAAGGTGCCGATGCGGCGCCGCCGCGAGGTCCGGACGGATTACCATCAGAGGTTGCGCCTGCTGAAATCGGGCAAGCCTCGCCTGGTCGCCCGGGTGAGCAACGCTCACGTCAGGGCGCAGCTGGTGACTCCCGGATCCGACGGCGACGAGACCCACGCGGCCGCCTCCAGCGAGGACCTCGCGGAGTACGGCTGGGACGCCCCCACGGGCAACCTTCCCAGCGCGTACCTCACCGGGTACCTCGCGGGCGCTCGCGCAGTCGACGCCGGCCTCGAAGAGGCCGTCCTCGACATCGGGCTCAACACGGCGACGCCCGGCAACAAGACGTTTGCAGTACAGGAAGGAGCGATCGACGCCGGCCTCGAGATCCCGCACAACGACGGCGTGCTGGCCGACTGGTCGCGTACGCGAGGCGAACACATCGCCGCGTACGACGACCAGCTCGACGAGCCGCTGTACAGCGGCGAGTTCGACGCGGCCGACTTACCCGAGCACTTCGACGACGTGCTCGCGACAATCCAGGAGGACCATGAGTAGACACAACGACGGCTGGGAACCGCGGACGCGACTCGGCCGCAAGGTACAGAACGGCGACATCTCGTCGATGGAACAGGCGCTCGACTCCGGCCTCCCGATGAAGGAGGCCGAGATCGTCGACCAGCTCCTCCCGGGGCTGGAAGACGAGGTGCTGGACATCAACATGGTCCAGCGCATGACCGACTCCGGCCGCCGCGTGAAGTTCCGCTGCGTGGTCGCCGTGGGCAACCGCGACGGCTACCTCGGCTACGCGCAGGCCCGGGACGACCAGGTCGGCGGCGCCATCCAGAAGGCGATCGACGTCGCGAAGCTGAACATCATCCAGGTGGACCGCGGCTCCGGGTCCTGGGAGGACCAGCCCGGCGGCACGAACTCCCTGACCCGAACGGCGAAGGGTAAGGCTGGCTCCGTCACCGTCGAGATCAAGCCCGCCCCGCAGGGGCTGGGCCTTGCGGCCGCGGAGACGGTCCGGAACATTCTGGAGCTCGCCGGCGTCGAGGACGCCTGGACGAACTCCGACGGCAACACCCGCACGACCGTCAACCTCGCGAAGGCGACGTTCAACGCGCTGGAGAACGCGGCGCAGTCCCGCACTCCGCAGCACGCCCGCGAGGTCCACTACGACGAGGTGAGCGAGTGATGCAAGCGATCGTACAGCTCCGCGGCGACGTCAACCTGGAGCACGGCGTCGAGGACACGCTCGACATGCTGAACATCGGGCGCGTCAACCACGCGACGTTCGTCCCGGAGACGGACTCGTACGGCGGGATGATCACCAAGGTGAACGACATCGTCGCGTTCGGGGAACCGAGCGTCGACGCCGTCGCGACCACTATCGCTCGGCGCGGCGAGCCCCTCGAGGGCTCGGCCGACGTCGACGACGAGTGGATCGACGACAACACCGACTACGCCGACTTGGAGGCGCTGGCCGAGGCGCTCGTCGCCGAGGAGACGACCCTGCGCGATCAGGGGCTCTCTCCGACGCTGCGGCTCCACGCGCCCCGCGGCGGTCACGAGGGGATCAAACACCCCGTGATCGAGGGCGGCGAGCTCGGGAAACACACGACCGAGGAGATCGACGGTCTCCTGGAGGCGATGCGATGACGAGCAAGAAACGTCGACAGCGCGGGTCCCGTACCCACGGCGGCGGAACGCACAAGAACCGGCGCGGCGCCGGTCACCGCGGCGGCCGCGGCGCGGCCGGCCGCGCGAAACACGAGTTCCACAACTACGGACCGCTCGGTAAGTACGGCTTCAAGCGCCCCGAGGACGCGCAGACGGAAGTCCTCGAGGTCAAAGTCCAGAAACTCGACGAGGACGCGGCGCTGTACGCCGCGGAGGACCTCGCCGAGGAGGACGGCGACGCGTACGTCATCGACGCGCGCGACGTCGTCGACGACGGCTACGACGCCGACGTCGTGAAGGTGCTCGGCGGCGGACAGGTCCGCCGCGAGCTCCACGTCACCGCCGACGCGTTCACCGCCGGTGCGGTCGAACTGATCGAGGAGGCTGGCGGCGAGGCGACGCTCTCCGAGCGCGCCGAGGAAGCCGCTGCCGAATCAGAAAACACTTCAGACGACGAGACTGACGAGGCGTAATCATGAGCTGGAAGGAGGCCGCCGAACCGGTGCTCTCTCGGATGCCCGTCGTGGAGCGACCGGCGGGTCACGTCCCGTTCAGACGGAAGCTCACGTGGACGGCCGGCATCCTGGTCGTCTACTTCTTCCTGACCAACATCAACCCGTTCGGGTTGGCCGTCGGTCAGGGGTCCGACTTCTTCGGGCAGTTCCGGTCGGTGCTCGCCGGCTCGTCCGGCTCGCTGTTGCAGGTCGGTATCGGACCGATCGTCACGGCGTCCATCGTCCTCCAGCTGTTGGGCGGTGCGAACCTGCTCGGCCTCGACACCGACGACCCGCGAGACCAGGTCCTGTACCAAGGCCTCCAGAAACTGCTGGTGATCATCGTGACGGCGCTGACGGCCGCGCCGATGGTGTTCACGGGGCAGTTCCTGCCCGCGGATCCGGCCGTCGGACAGGCGCTCGGCATCGGGACGTTCGGCGTTAAGTCGCTGATCTTCGCGCAGATCTTCGTCGGCGGCGTCCTCCTCCTGTTCATGGACGAGATCGTGAGCAAGTGGGGCGTCGGCTCCGGCGTCGGGCTGTTCATCATCGCGGCGGTGAGCCAACAGATCGTCGGCGGCTTCTTCAGCTTCTCCGCGCTCGGCGCGCGAGGCTTCTTCGCGAACTGGTTCGCGATCGCGACGGGCGGCACCCAGCTGGGGTCGCCGTTCACGTCGGCCGGGCTCGAGTCGCTGCTGTTCGAGCCGGGGAACATCCTCGCGCTGTTCACGACGGTGTTCATCTTCGGGATCGTCGTGTACGCGGAGTCGGTCCGCGTCGAGATCCCGCTGTCGCACGCCCGCGTGAAGGGCGCTCGCGGCCGCTTCCCGGTGAAGCTTATCTACGCGTCCGTGCTGCCGATGATCCTCGTCCGCGCGCTGCAGGCGAACATCCAGTTCGTCGGGCAGCTCCTCTCCTCGCAGTGGGCGGGGATGCCGGGGTGGCTCGGTGTGTACGGCGATCAGGGGCAGCCCACGTCCGGGCTGTTCTACTACCTGAACCCCATCCAGCAGCCGCAGCAGTGGATGTGGTTCCGCGGGACGGCGACCGGCGAACCGTGGATGATCGCGCTCCGGCTCGCGATCGACCTCACGTTCATGATCGTCGGCGGCGCGATATTCGCCATCTTCTGGGTCGAGACGACCGGGATGGGCCCGGAGGCGACCGCGAAGCAGATCCAGAACTCCGGGATGCAGATCCCCGGCTTCCGGCGGAACCCGCAGGTCGTCGAGAAGGTGATGGAGCGGTACATCCCGCAGGTGACCGTCATCGGGGGCGCCCTCGTCGGGTTCCTCGCCGTGATGGCGAACCTGCTCGGCACCATCGGCCAGGTCTCCGGCACCGGGCTGCTGCTCGCGGTCTCGATCACGTACAAGCTGTACGAGGAGATCGCCGAGGAGCAGCTGATGGAAATGCATCCGATGATGCGCCAGATGTTTGGAAACGAGTAACACGATGTGTACACACTCGGTCTGACGATCGAGTGCTTCCACGTCGGCTATTTTATTGGAGACTAGAGCCGGGAAGTGCTGACTAATCTCTCCCCGTGAGGCGGCCGCAGCGGCGCGCTCGCAAGGGCAGACACCCGCCACGGCCGATGAAGAAATATCTGTTTTCGCATGACTGATTAAGTGACGTACTCAAAACATTAGTCTGTGGAAAAGAAGCCAAGCTTACCGGCGTTCGCTGAGACTCGTCGCGCGCGCTGTGTGGGGGTTTCAAAAACCGGCGAGGGCAGCCCTCAACGCCACCGCTGCTTGAACGGACACTGGATTGTGACGGAGCGGACTGCCGACGGCTGTGACCGGTGATTGCGAGCTGCCGCTAGACTTTGGAACCGCACTCGGTGCAAGTTTGTGTCCCATCCGCCTTGACCTCGACGACCGTCGGGGTTGCACACCGTCCACACATTCTGACGGATTTGCCCAGCTCTTCGGCTAGCACCGTCCGGATCTTACCCAGCACCATTCCCCGATGCTCCCACTCCTGTGGCGAAAGCATACTTAACCTGTCTGCTAAGTCTCCTGTCTGTTCTTCGAGTTGGTCAAGCCGTTGTTCGATCTGATATTTTTGATAGCCGGGATTGTTGGTCATTGACTTTGCCCTCGAGATCTCCCGCCTCAGATGGTCGATATCTTCTGCGAGGGCCTCTATCTCGTCTTGGGAGTTTTGAACTCGGACAATCGTTTCCTCGTGCTCGTCGAGGTCTTCGGCGACGTGGCGCCCTTCTTCTGTGAGGCTAGCTAGGTTGGGCTTATTCCCGCCGTTGGGGTTCTGTCTTCCTTCTTCGAGGTCGATGAATCCCATTTCCTCCAATTGCTTGAAGGTGTAGTTGTACGCGTTCGACGTCACATCGGAGCTGCTCGCGAAGTCCGAGCTCGTGAGTTCGTCTTCCTCGAGGAGCGCGCGTAGGACCTCGCTACCCCTGACAGGTAGCTTGTTGCTCATATATGATTTCGAGCGTGGCCGCTAATAAACCTCAGCAGTGGGTGGGGGTGAATCGGGTCTGAATTTAGTAATACGAGGGATTTAGAGGGTTTGTTTTGACCGGGTCTTGCCATTCTGAGCGCGGTCAAAATTCTATTACGTCTTAGATATACCCGTGTATACCCTTGTGGGGTGGGGGGGCTGAAAAACCAGACAGGAAGATCCCCCTGTAGTCCCCGTGGGGGACTTGAGAGAGGAGTAGTTTTGACACATCCCCGTTTCTTGTATGAGTGTCAATTATGCGGACGCTGGGGGGTCCCCCCACCCCACGGTTTCCGCTGTCTACGGTGAACTGGTCTATGATCAATTTGAGGACGCACAGCAACAGACGCCACAGGATTCGGCCTAGTGATACCCTCTCCCCTGTAGTCCCCGTGGGGACAGCCGATACTGGTTAATTAGTCGCCCCTGAGGTGGTCGGCTATAACGCCTCGACGGGCGGCATTTATACGCCCGAAAATAGATGTCGTGTTTGACTCAGGTCCGGACCTAGGGGTTCACCAACAGCAAGATCGAGGAACGACAACGCCGACGCTGTCGACCCAGATGGCGACGACGACCGCCTCCAGATTGACTTCCTTCCGGATCTCTCTGATGAGGTGTTCCGCGAAGGTCAGGTCACCGTCATCCCGACCAATGAACATGTTTCCAGTTTTGAAGTTGAACGACCGGGATTAGATTCCGCTACCAACCCGTTAGTACGGCTGTTCTTTCGTTTACCTGTGCGACACAGGAGTTAGCGATTTCAATTTGAACTCCGACTTCGAGCAGTAGCGCTCAGCGAGAGTTGCGAGCGCATCTGTTCGAAGGACGTCCGAGACATTGTGCTTGAGGAGCGGTTCGATTCTCTGTTCCTCAAACGTGGTCACTGCCTCGCTGCTGTCCTCAAACGGGTCGAGTTCAGTCAATCCGTCACCGATCAGCATTTCATATACCGACTCGAGATCCGAAATTTTGCTGTCTTCCACCGTCGTGTTGAATCTCGAGTTGAATATTGGCATCAGATCAGCGTATGGTACGTCATAGAACGGCCACTGAACATCGTGCGTCGCGAATCGAGATCGCAGGAAGGGCAGATCAAACCCTCCTCGAAACGTCTCACCGTTGAACGCGACGAGAAGATACTCACGAGGCCCCAGTATTTCCGATCCGAACTCAATTATCGACTCAAGTAATGCGGACTCAGTTGTGTGCGTGCTGAGTTCGATCGATGTATCGAACGCGGTCTCTAATCTCTCCTCCACGGGACCTTTCGCGAGGGAAGAGTCCGCTGTATTGACGAATAGACGACAGCCGAGTGGGAGACTAAACCCGACGGTTGTCACAATCTCCGATCGTTCGAAACCTGTGGTCTCGATGTCGAACGAGACGGATGTGAGTGTGTCTGTCACTATTGGACACCTTTTATAGACAATTCGGACACGTCTGCAATTGAAGATATTTAACGGCACTCACGGTTGCTCCACAGTCTGGACAGACTACGCCAACTGTTGAGTCGATCTCGGGCTCTGCAGGTACTTCGTCACGCCGGTGGTGCCGTTCCAGTATATCGGATAACACTCGCCGGAGACGATGATGGAGCAGTTCGACGGTTTCTGCTGACTTACTGGGGCTTACGAATCGTTCCTGAGCAGTCGCACCATGGAAGTTTTTTAAATACAGACGAATCGTCTCGTACGTGACCATGTCGTTGAGGACTTCCTTCCCATCTACCCCGAGCAAGCGGAGTCGTTCCTGAGTTAGTTCCCGATCATTAGATTTGAGTCGCTGGATACAGTCATGATATTCCTCTTCTTTTACCTGAGCTCCTCGGGTGCTATGGTCGAGAACTTCGAGATTGAACTCCTCTTCGAGTTCACGGAGTGACCAGCGCCTTCCGGGACCCGTGTATTTTTGCTTGAGTTCTTGTCCGAGACCGTCGAGGTTGTATTTTCGTATGACACGACGTACTTTCGCGCCTTGCGAACTTGATGACTCCTTGTAATCTATCTCGGCGGTGTCGCCATCCAGAGTCTGTTGTTTGGGTTGCTGAGCTCCGTCACTGTCTTGTTGTAGGTCTTCTTCTGTCGGCATGGGGATTCGGTCCTCCCCGAAGGCCGGTGCTGTAACACCGGCCTGCTTATACCAGCTATAAGCAGGCGATACCTTCGGACATCCACTTGTTGATCAACAAGTGGGTTAAAGCTTTCGTCGCTGGACTCGTCTCCGATACACTAATTTGGGTTCAGGTTCACCTGCGCTCGTGACAGACGACCACCGAGACCCCGACACGGGTAAATTCTCGTCGAGGTTTACCGACGAGGAGTTGGTGGCGGCGATTGATGATCTGGAGCCTGTCGGAACTAGTAAAATTGCGGACTACTTTGATTGCTCTCAGCAGGCGGCATATCAACGTCTGAGTAACCTCGAAGAGGAAGGTAATATCACCAGTAAACTTGTCGGCGGGGCACGGGTTTGGATGACGAATTAATACTTGTTAGTAGGTGGAGATTCACTGTAACCATTGTCTTCGGCATCTGACTACTTAATCAAGAACTCCCTGACCCAAGCGAGGCAGTTGGAGCGATACGGTGAAGCGGCTCTCTCACGAGTTGCTGACCGTTTGCGTGTCGACGTAAAGGCAGTTAGTTCGTATTCCCGCCTTCAGTTTCTGCTGAGTCAACCCGTCCGTGCCGCTCGTCGATCTCATCAAGCATATCTAGTGTTTTACGGATCGACGCCCGGATAGCGTCACTCCGATTGACGAACTTCCCGTCGTCACCAACGTGGCTGTCGAGATCGTCAAGCAGTTCCTGTGGGATCTCAACGCTTACCTTCGGCATACGCTTGTATTCGCAGGGGAATATCTTCATAGTGTCGCATATCACACCCATATGTCCACGTATCCCTACATCACACCCGTCATAGCACTGCTGTAGTGGGATGAGTCTTATTGATCTGCAAGTTACGAGAGTTGTAGACGTTCTCCATACTCAATCGAATCTCATGATCTACATTCTGGAGTGACTCAAAAATATGTGTGTGGAACAATTTTATTCGGTGCCGGACACGACTTTCAACTACATCTTATGTCTGAAAGCGAAACTGAGCATCTCGACTACTATCCGTCGGGGTGGAATGAAGAGATCCATGACGAGTACTACATTGAGTGGGTAGCCGATGACGATCCCACAATTCTCGTCCGTCTTGACGGGACAATGGGCGATGGCGACTATTCTGTAACTCCGATCACCGGCGTGAATACCGATGGTGAGGAATTCGTGACAAGACCGGTATCCGGACTATCACGAACAGAAGCGTTCGAAGTAGCAGCGACACTGATCTACGCTATGAATGGGGTTATGGGACGCCTCCGCAGTGAGAAGGAGTTTACAGGCGACGCCAACAAAGAATCTTAATCTCAACGACATCGTTGAAAATTCGTTTCTGCAGACACATTCCGTTCGAAATAGTTGGTTACTGAAGAGTGCGTATTGACCGCTGAGAATTATACTAGCTCAGAGAGGTCTTCCAATATCCGTGCGAGATACAGAGCGCGAATGTTGCAGATATTCAAAACAACACTCATCATCAAACTAGACCATAGTAGCAACTATATTTCTATATCATATTCGTCAATCATCTCCACAAGTTGGGTGCCATCTATAATTTTGACATTTCTATTTTTTGCAACTTTCTCTGCTTCTGCTGTGAATTCGCTTGTCGTAACCACAACGACGGCATCTACAGTCTCTTCTCGGGCATGTAAGCCAGCATATCTCTGTATCTCGCTACTCCCAACTTTGTTGCTCGCAGAGTAACGTTTTGCTTGTATGTACTGAAGTTGCTGGAATGGGTCCTCTTTTTCAGCTTTTATATCAATACCTCTATCACCTGACTTATCTGTTACCTCTGTTTCCCAACCCTGTTGCTCCCATACTTTCGATACGATATGCTCAAACTCATGCTCATCTACTTCCTGCAAAATGAATAACTCAGTTCCCGATGTACCCTCGCCTGATTGAACTGATTTTTTTCTAGTTGTCGTTGATGATCTTGTAGAGACATCATCTTTCGGCGACGAAGATTTACCGATCTGTTGATCAATAAAATCAAATGCCTCTTTTTTATCCAACCCGGAATCAGCACTAAATTCTATATTATCGCCTTCTTCAGTATAGAAAATAAATGTGTAGGGTTTCATAGATGTTAATGAATCACCATCTTTCTCAATATTTTCAAGCGTGTGAAAAGGAACAAATTTGTGGAAGTCCCCATCTGACCTGCCTATAGCAAAATGAATGCCCTCATCTGTTACCCACATCGTATTTTGATTGCGTCTTTCTATGTCTGATTTCTTTATACTATTATCAATTGAAACTCCTATTCCCTCGTTATATATCAAGTAATGTGGTTGCTCACCTTGATCAAAGTAATCTATAATCGGCTGGTCTGCTAGAAAACCCCTTCTAGGCGCGGAACTGCCACTATTCTTTGTTGTTTTATTCTTTATAATATCAACTAATGAACTACTATCATCCGCTAAAGTAAACAGATCGTGCGATTCAATTTCTGTTCCGTGAGCATTCGCAACCAGCGATTCAGCTCTATTCTTCAACTCCTCAGAAGCCATACAGGATGTATTCAATAGAGTGGATAATTAATGTTCCTCTCGATGAAATTCACTTGGTTGAAATATATGTGGACACTTATATTGGTGATCATATAATTAGAGGAAGATACACAAGTTCTATGCTGACTACACCTTTGTATCGGTCACGTCGGTATTAACAGTCACTGAGTAGATAGAGGGGATACTGCTGGACAAAGGGCGCAAATCTTGTAGCAGCTCTCATCTCACTGAGAACAAGCTGGAATATTCGGTGTTTTATGATACACTATCTCTTCTCTTAGAACCGTTGACTATGGTCGAAGCCACAACACATCGTCCGCCCGGCCAAGCGATAGCAGGATTTATATTGTGGCTTGAACGCCGGAAATTCACTATTGAATTAGTATTGTTTCTCACTGCATGGTATGTTTTCCAGCTTTCCGTTGCTGATGCGTTCGGTATTGAGGTAGCAAAAAAATGGTTCTACTTCACGCCGGACTTGGGGATAGGATGGGTGACTGCTCCTTTTTCACACGATATGCGGGATGCTGGCCACTTGATCGGTAACTTGTTTAGTTTGCTGCTCGCTGGGTTCCTTGTCGAACCACACCTGAAAACGCGACAGTATTTGCTGGTGTTTTCCGGGATTTTGGCGTTCAGTACTCTTATTCCAGTGGTTGGCCTTATTTTGCTTGTAAATGGGGAATGGCTTGTAGCAGGAGCGAGTGGTGGAATTTACGGTTTGTGGGTGTTTGCGTCGATCTGTCGTTTTGATGTCGTAAAGAAGTGGCGTGCGTGGATTAATGTAGATGAGTGGGATGATTTACGGTATTGGTTTGAGTGTGCGATTGTATTGTTCGGGTTCACGCTGCCAATTATAGTGCCAATTGTAGATTTATACTCAGGTGGTTCGGCAAATAGTGTCTCTCATATATCAGGTATGGTTTTTGGCGGGGTTTTAGGATTGGAGTTGAGAAGCAAATAATTGAGGACTAGACATGGACCGCCACGTGTTGAGCAGCTATGCTGAATATATTCTCTGTATCTCGCAGGGTGTTCCAGACAGAGATAGACCATTTCTAGTCTGTAAGTCCTCTGTGTTGACCGCAACCAAATCAAATGTCGTCAGCGACTGAGTATTCCAACGGGCCATTGCGTGAGTACCACTTCCACTTCCACCGCCCATCCATGGCTCACCCATTTTACACATCTCCCCATCTTCGACACCATGCACACTCGTTCCCGACGACCGACCGCCGATCTCCCGGAGCTCGTGCCGGGCGTCACACTTGTCGACGTCGACGACGATCTCGGTGTCACACCCGTTCAAGCGCTCCTCCTCGATCGAGTGCTCAGTAGAGATGGCCCGGCGTTCTGGGTCGACGGCGCTAACAGGGCGAACACCACACGGCTCCGCGAACTTGCACCGGCCGATCGTATCCTCGACCGTATCGAGGTGGCGCGTGGATTCACGGCACATCAGCACACGTCGCTCCTCGATCGACTGGCTGGCCGACTGGACGAACAACTGTCACCGTCGGTTGTCGTTGCAACTGGACTCGACGGGATGTACCGGGCTGCCGATGTCAACGGCGAGATCGCGGAGCAGATGTTCATACGTGCGATCGCATCAGTTGCCCGTATCGCTCGTGTCCACGACGTACCGGTCGTCGTGACTCGGTGTCACGAGGACGGTTTCTCCCGGCCGTTGCGCCGTGCCGCTGCGACGCACCTCCAGTGCCGGGCAACAGCCTTCGGCCCCCGCTTCGAGGACGCAGCGAGCGATACGGAAACGCTTGTCTACCATACTGACGACGGCTGGATGCAGACGACACTTGCGTACTGGCGGGAGGTCCTTGAACACCGCGCGCGGATGCACGAAGCGTCGACGGTCGAACGCGCAATGGCCTCGCCGGGGGTGCAGTGATGGGTCGGACAAACCCGACATATCGGGATCAGCTGCGGGAGGTCGAAGAAGAGTGGGGCGAATTTCGCCGGCCCCTGCGTCGGGAGGATCAATTTCGATTCGACGACTTATTCGGATACGCCCGTAATCACGCGGACGCCGCTGGCAACCTCAACCACCCGAATCCGCTGGCACCGGTATGGATGGCAATCGCGCTCGAACAGGAACAGCGGATCGCTGAGTTGGAGACGCAGGTCGAAGCGCTTGGCAACGAGTAGTCGTGACTCTCACGCTAGATTATCTTGAGGATGGTCGTGTTGCCACGTGGGCGCTTACAACGGATGGAGTCGTTCGCACAATCCACGAGGACTATCGACCGACACTTTTCGTTGGAGACGAGGCAAGTGACCTCTATGGACAAGCCGGTGGTCCCGACCCGACACCATCACCTCGCGACGGACTCTCAGACGCACTAACCGATCTCCAGTCATTCCTCGATGGACAGGACGCGGTCGCCGAACTCGGTGTGGAGGCACACCGCCAGACATTCCGGACAGAAGCACGGCCACTCCTCCGCATCGACGCTACGTCGATCGAGGCTGTCCGGACGATAGCGAAGCGGATCCGCCAGTTCGCCAAGCCGGATGTATACACCTGCTACAACGTTGATTTCACGCGCCAACTACGATACTGTCTTGAAACAGACACGCCGGCCGGGCCCGACCGCTCGGTCCGTGATCTCCGGACGCTGCACCTCGAGTTCCCCAGTCATGAATCGGGGATTGAGTCGTTACCGCAACTCACTCTCGAGGACGAGCGGGTTGGGTCGTCACCACGCGAAGTTGTCGCGGGCGTCCAGCAGGCTATCGACAAGCGCGACCCGGACGTGCTGGTCATGTCGACCGCTGACCTCGTCCTATTACTGTTCGAGGCAGCCGACGCGTATGGCATCGATCTTGAACTCGGACGGCGACCGGGGTACACCAAACTCGCTAGCGAGTCTACATACACTTCGTACGGGAACGTCGGCCACTCGCCGGCCCGGTACACCGTGCCCGGGCGCGTCATCATCGATAGGTCGAACTCATTCTTCTATCACGAGTCGGGGCTGGATGGATGCCTTGATCTCGTTGCGCGCTCCGGGTTGCCGCTGGAAGAGCTCGGATGGGCGTCTATCGGCCGGGTGTTGACGGCCATGCAGACCCGAGAGGCCCGGAGCCGTGACGTGCTCGTTCCATGGCGGGCGTGGCGCCCGGAACTGTTCAAAACGGCATCGACGCTCGATGACGCAGATCGCGGTGGGACGACCTTCGCCCCCGACGTCGGCGTCCATGAGGACGTTCACGAACTCGACTTCGCGTCGTTGTACCCCAATATCATCCGGACGCGAAATATTTCGCCTGAGACCGTTCGATGCGGATGTTGTGATACCGACGATGTGCCGGGGCTCGAATACTCGATCTGCGAGGATGACGGGTATCTACCCGACGTGCTTGGGCCGCTTATCGACGCGCGGAGTAATATCAAAGACCAGATTCCAAATACCGACGGCGACGAGCGAAAGCGGTTGGAAGCTGCCTCTTCGGCTATTAAGTGGATCCTCGTGTCCTGCTTCGGGTATCAGGGATTCAGTAACGCCAAGTTCGGACGCATCGAGTGTCATGAAGCGATCAACGCTTACGCTCGCGACCTCCTCCTCGACGCAAAAGCTGCCCTCGAAGAAGCTGGGTGGCACGTCGTCCACGGGATCGTTGATTCGATCTGGGTGACACCCGTAGACGATCGCCAGCAGCGTCCGCTAGAAGAGGTTGCTGGGGAAATAACTGAAGCGGCCGGGATCGAGTTGGAGTACGAGTGCGCATTCGACTGGGTGGCGTTCTGTCCAGTGCGAAACTCGGAGTCGGGCGCGTTGACCCGGTACTTCGGGAAGCGACGTGGAGCAGAGTATCCAGAGGTTGGACTCGGCGACGCGATCAAGACGCGCGGCATCGAGGGACGACAGCGCTCAACGCCGGCGTGGGTTGAGAATGTCCAGAACGACGCACTCCGTGTGTTCGACGAGACACGGTCGCCGGAGGCGGTGTGTGACGTGCTTCGGCGACGGCTTCAGGAGTTGCGTGGGGGTGAGATCGCTCCCGACGAACTCGTCGTCGACAATCGCGTGTCGAAGGACGTCGACGACTACTCAATGGAGACACTCACTGTGGCCGCACTGAAACGGACGCAAATTGAGGGCGCCGGCGTGGAACCGGGGCAGACCGTCCGATACGTTGTCGTTGATGCAGACGCGCGCGGCGCCGCACGCGTCCGACTGGAGTTTGAGGATCTCGGACGCTATGATACCGAATGGTACGAAGACGCCGCCGTGCGCGCCGTCGAGAGCGTGCTCTCCCCTGTAGGGTGGCGCGAAGGGAAGATCAAGCAGTACCTCGCCGGCGCGCGCGACGAGACATTAGCGGGATATCGAAGATAAATAACGGAGATTCAGCTCTGTTGAAATCCTCAAGAACAGATAGGACGGCGTACGAGACACAGATTTCTATCCAGTGGAAAAACATATTAATTTGATGCGATAGGATGTCTATATGGGCGACGGTTGGTCACGGGACGAGTACCCCGATGACTGGGATTCACGTCGGAAAGCAGTATACGCTCGTGACGGACATACGTGTCAGAACTGCGGCGCAAAAGGTGGCCCATTCGGGAACAATGAACTGCACTGTCATCATATAATTCCAAAGAGTAAGGGCGGCTCTCACGCCAAGAGCAATCTCAAAACCCTCTGCCGTGACTGTCATAATAAGGTCCATGACCATCACATACCAAAGATGTCCGAAGTTTCGTCTGGCGGGAGTTCAGGCCCCACATCTAATCGAACGGTGAACACGCGTGCAAGTGCGAACTTACAGCGGATCGGCAGAAATATTGGATCATCTAATTCGATAATAGATGCTGGGACAGATATCAATAGTTCACAGCATCAAACTTCGGCACAGACTGGTACCTCAACAGAAACATCGAGTGCAGATAACAAGACGAATAACAGCCTCAAGACGCTCAAAAGGGAACTGAACCCGGACGACTACACTCCCAATTCACGGCCGTATGTCCGGTACTTTCGGTCATATATTACTGTTGTGGCCATCTACGAAACGCCGGAATACTATTTTGATGTTCAGTCGCTGATTGACATAGCAGAGGACTGGTATTACTACACCAAATCGTATCAGCAACTTCCACCGTCCCACGCCGTTCGGGATTTTGAGACGGAGCTTCAAAGCTTACAAACGACGTATTCGGATGTCGATGATGCGTATTCGGCGTTTATCGACAGAGCCAGCGAGCTTCCGGAAAAACCGGACGCATGTACGGACGCTGAACGGTTCCTCACTACGTTGGTCGTTGAGCTCAAACGGCTCCTCGCTCATGCCGAGGGAATAAAGACTGCAGATGATGTTGAGGAGCTACACCACCATTATGAGCAACTCATGTCGGTCGGGGAATCTTTAGAACTCTTGGACGCCGGAGAGATCGGCACAAAACTCGACTCAGCAATGCGTCAGCGAATGGATCCAGCGACCACACCGACCGATGTTGTTGAGGATGAAGCCACCCAGCCTACAACCAGCCAAGAGACGAGCACCACATCTGAATCAGTTCCCTACGGTCAAATAAAGCCATCTGATATGCATAGAGTGATTGTGTATCTGATAATTGTCCTATTTATTCTGATCCTGATTAGCCTGCTTATATGAGAGGGGCCACTCACCCGCTAGCGGTGGAATCAGATTGTCGACGTCAGACTAGTTTATAATCCTTGTAGGCAGGTATTATGGGAAGATATGGTGGAATCAGCTAACCGGGTTTGATAGTCTGCTTAGATCCAACAACCGGTTTTCAGTTATTTCTCCATACAAGATTCGTGTTCTGTATTCAGCACAGCTGCAAGAAAATGTTACTAATTTAGTATTTCAACAGAGCCAGAGATTCTTTTCCCGATCTCAATAGAACTTCCTCAACAATTGGGAACTGTTCTCCCTATATTGTCTGAATCGAATCTTACGAGAACTCTGGACGCTCTGCGTACGCGATCGGATCGCGTGATCCAGCGTTCCGGAACGCTTCGAGCCGGAACGCACACGCGTCGCACGTTCCACACGCTGGCTCATCGTCTCGGTAACACGACCACGTGATTTCGTACGGAACACCGAGTTCCAACCCACGTTCAGCGATTTCTGTCTTCGACCACTCGACGAACGGCGCCTTCAACTCGATATCCGTCTCGGGTTTCGTGCCGACATCGATTACGTTCTGAAAGGCGTCGAAAAAGGCGGGGCGACAATCGGGATACCCGGAGAAATCTTCCGAGTGCGCGCCGATAAACAGTGCCTCCGAGTCAGTCGCCTCCGCGTACGATGTCGCCATCGACAACAGATTCGCGTTTCGGAAGGGAACGTACGACGTCGGGATCTCGTCACTCTCAAGATCCGCATCAGCCACGTCCATCTCTTCGTCCGTCAGACTCGACGCACCGATTTGAGCGAGGTGCCCTGTTTCAATATGGAGGAAGTCAGCCGCATCGACCTCGTCAGCGAGTGCTTGTGCGCACTCGAACTCCTTGTCTTCCGTACGCTGCCCGTACGACGTGTGCAGGAAGTACGGCTCGTACCCCTGCTCCATCGCCTCGTAGACAGCCGTCGCACTATCCATCCCGCCAGACACCAGAATCACCGCGCTTTCGTTACTCATGTGTTGTCAGTCTCGCTAAAGCTGTGTTCACTCTGTTCACCGCACTGCGTGTAACGACTCCAACATGGTGTGGTCGTCGCGCTGCTTCGTCTGAGATGTTGGGTTCAGTTCTCATGTACCCGGTGCGTCATTCCACAGGTCCACGTGTAGCCGTGGCGTGTACCGATACCCGTGCTCCATCGCTAACTCGGCGACTTCACTCCGCGTCCCGTCGAGTTGCTCACGCGTCATCCCTTCGGGCATCAACAACACGTCATCGTCCGCTACGGCGGTCGCCGTTGCCGCCCGAACCCAATCGACCAAGTCCGTAATCTCAGGAAGGTCCGTCTCATCTGTCACGACAAACTTCAGTTGCGTCTCGTACGCGTCAACCATACGGGACAACGCGTCCATATCGATCCGGTTCTGCTCGTGTTTCTCCTCCCACTCCCCGTCACCCTTCGGGTCTCGATTTGGTGTCGGTGTACTGCTCGCGAGCTTCGGACTGATACTCGCAAGGTCGATCGGTGCATCCCGGTAGATCGTTCCGTTCGTTTCCACTGTCGTGTGGTATCCCTCTGCAGCCAGTTCCTCTAACAATTCTACCGACTGCTCGTGAATGAGCGGTTCCCCACCCGTGAGTACGACGTGGTTCGCCTGTTCGTGCGACCGTACTTCGTCTACGATCGAGTCGACGTCGCGCCACGCCCCGGTCGGCTCCCATGACGTGTGGTACGAATCACAGAACCAACACCGCAGATTACACCCTGAAGTCCGCACAAAGACAGAGGGGACGCCAGCAAGCGTTCCCTCGCCCTGCAACGAGTAGAACACCTCGTTGATCGGGAGCCCTTCACCAGCCGCGTCAGCATCCGTTGTGGGCTCCTCGACGTCACTTGCGACCGGCATTAGTAGGTCGCACAGAGCTCGCCGGTTTCGCTCACCGACACCGACACGTCCGAGACGGTGTCTGGGAACGCGTCGAGCATGCGTTGTTCGAGGAGGACGCTCATCACCTCTGCCGTCGGTGGGTGATCTAAGACGACGAGTGCGTCGCCATCTCCAGACGCCTCAAATGCATCGACGAGCGGGTCGCCTTCTTCGACGAGGAACCGGTGATCCCACGTATCGATGACGTCCGTGACATCGCCCTTGTCAACGACCCACCCTTCCTCGGTGAGTTCGCCGGTCACTTCGACGATGATCTCGTAGTTGTGGCCGTGTGGTCGCGAGCACTTCCCGTCGTGATGCAGGATTCGATGGCCCGAGCTGATCCGAATCGGGTTGTCTGCGCCGATTTGGAGTGTTCGTTGGCCTGCTTCCTGAAGCACATCTGCTTCGGACTCGTCTCTTGATATACTTCGGGCCATACTCGAAGAATATCCGGGGAATATATAAATATTGAGTTTCGATAGTCCCTCGATGGAACAGCACCAACACTCACGAGCGTCTCTCCGTCGACTCTCTCGTTGTCCACCGGTACCCACCCCAGCTGAGCCGCGACACAGCATCGTACGCAGTTGTACGTTCACAGACGGTGGTGATAGCTAATGGAGACTGAGGATACTCGCGCGATCTTCACCGCTGTGTTCGCCGGCTCAATTGTCCTCGCAAACGTCCTTGCAGCGAAACTCACGTGGATCGAACTGCCGGGACTTGGTGGTGTTGCCGTCCCTGCCGGGTTCGTTGCGTTCGGCGTCGCTTATCTTGCTTCAGATCTACTCGTTGAGTACCACGGGAAAAAATACGCTGCGACTGTGGTCAACGGAACTGTCGTCACGCTCGTCATCGCGTATGCGCTCGTGTTCCTCGCCATTTGGATGCCATCTGCACCGTTCTATAGTGGACAAGAAGCATTCGTATCCACTCTTGGAGGTTCCGCATCGATCATTCTTGCATCTGTTGTCGCACTCGCGCTTGCACAGCACCTTGACGTCCGCTTGTTCGCTGATCTGAAGAATCGTACCGCCGGCCGCCACCGCTGGCTTCGAAACTGCGGTTCTACAGCAGTCAGCCAAGGTGTCGATACAATAGTGTTCATTACGCTTGGATTCGCAATCTTCCCAGTTCTCGGCTTCGGTGGCGAACCAACATGGGGGTGGGCACTCGTGTCAATTGTCGTCGGACAGTATATTGTAAAATTGCTCGTAGCGCTTCTTGATACGCTCCCCTTCTACGCGGTTACTGAACTTGTGAAACAGCCTAATTAATAATAGATATATTAGATTGCACCCGAATTTATACACTCATCAAAAACTACATGATATTTCCAATTATTTGTAGCAGAAAACCAGTAAATAAAAGTACAAAACCTGTGAATCTATACTTGTTATTTATATACTCATTTACCGCGATTTCTACATCTCTAGCATCTATTGAAGTCAAATCTTGACCACTATCACCAATTAACACTACTCTCTTATCATCACGGTATTCAGCATCGTACAATTGAGCGGCATCCACTGTTGAAATACCCAATCCTTGCGTTTTTATCGCAGGCCACAACGATTTCAGTAACTCAGTCAGATCCTGTCTATTTCTGTCTCTGAATTTTTTCAAGTTTTTTTCATAATTCCTTAAGAATGGGGTGAACATAATCAACGTATCTCTAGCACTCTTTGGTAAGTCTGGTATCACTACGCATAATGCACCGAAAGCGTCAATGACCAGTCCAACAATAATTAATATGCTAGGATAATTCATCCTTTTGTAACACTGACACAGTAGTCCAGTGACTGATTAAACAAAATATTGGTTGTAATATTTGCGTACAGTGTCTCAAAACATATCATATTATATGAAAATCCGAATATATTTATGCGATGAAGAATAGCATGTCTGAGCATGAAAGATCCATCAATAAGCAATAGTCAACCTAACCATGCACTCTATGTGAATTCTCGAATCAGAAAAAACAGAGGATACGGTATATTTGATGAAGGCAATAAGTGCAGAGTTGAAATAGAAACGGGAAAATGCAGATCGAGAGAAGATACATCAAAAGCGAATACACTAGCCGTAAACTCAGGCCACATATTATTTAATGATGAAAAAATAAAATTTAACCCACAAAAAATTGATATCGATAGCGGTCATGACAAACATCCAAGAAAAGACGTAGTATATATTGAGAAAAAACCCAATAATCCACCTACCGCAAAGGTTTCAAAAGGTAAACCTGAACCAAAGGATCCAAATAATGCTACTCATGAAAATACAATACGTCCAACGCCGGATGCGTTTGCGGGAAAAGACGTTATTGTGTTAGCAGAAGTTTGGGTTAATAAAAGGGCTCAATCGATATCTGCAAATGATGTTCTAGATCGAAGAGTATCCTCCGAGGTAAACTATGGAAAAGTGCATACTGATGAGCTAGATGTAGGCTCTGGCCTAAATATCAATGGGAATACATATATACAGGAAGACGAAGTTGAACCGATTATGGTGATGAACGGATTGGGAGAAGATGCTGCTTCCACCACAGCCACTTCCTATACAGCAACCACGTTCAAGATACACTTAAAATGGGACAATTTACCTTCTGTAAATACTGTGTGTTCAGTATCTTTTCAAGCCTCTCCAGGAGCAAATGAAACTCTAAAACATAACGTAAAAAATATGCAGGATAGGGAATTGGTCAGTGGCACTGAGTACACTACGGGAAAATCTGAACCAGTTCATACTAATTGGGATGACTATAGTCCGACTACACATTCAGATCCAATCACTCTTACCTCACAAATAAAAACGAGCCACGGACAAAATGGATCAGAGATTAAAAATGCCGCGCTCTGGTTGGGTAAGAGAATATAATGCCTTGGTCTTATACACTCCGGTTATCGAGGTATGAGAAGGCTGGTCTGATTCAGTCTGATTGGAATTCAAATCTCAGTTCGGTAATCGCGCCGGATCTGGGGGGTGTGACAGTCTCTGGGAATGCCGCTGTGGTCATAACGGAAAATAGGGAACTAGATTTTGAATATATGGAAACACTAAATTATGTTATAAATATTCGAGAGTGGCAGGAAATTCCCCGACGTACGGATCCGCAATTTGATCCGCCAATTAAGTTACATCCAGAAGGGATTTATTTGATGGAATAAAATTTAAATAATCTAAAATAAACACTGTCGAATCCGGCGGTGAAGTTACAGGTGATTGTACAATTACCTGCTCAAATCTGGATATCGAGATGATCGACATGAACCTACTGAGACCACCTAATTCAAATTTTCACAGATTCTAATTCTCAGAATTTATACCTACAAATCATTATTATTTGTTAGAAATGTATAGAAAATTGATTAATACTATGGGAGTATTTCTTGAAGAATATTCTTATTTATACTGGGTTCGCAACGCTTCGCAGCTTCATCAACCGCGTAACTGCAAATCGACAAAGCCTGACGCACGTTCCCCTGCGAGCTCTTCAAAATAAGTTGAAGGCTACATTCTTCGAAGACATCAGGTACTGAGACAGTTTGATCGGAGGCAAGAGCGAGATACGAATTCACGAGGTCTTCCAGATGCTCTTCCGTCATTGGTCGGAGAGAAACCTCTCGACCGAGTCGCTCCGAGAACGCATGATACTCGCTCATCACGTCCTGCCATACTTCCGGTGCACAACCAAACATCATGCTGAGACCGGAACTATTCTGATCCATCAGATGACGCAGACTGTTCAGCGTCGCCTGCTCGTTCTTCGGAGAGAGGCGGGCTACGCTCTCGAATTCGTCCACAAAAACGAACACTCCAGTATAGCCGAGTTCGAGAAGCATATTTTTCAGCGCTGTAAACGCACGCACGCTCATCGTGTCGTCGTCGAGTGCACTGTGGATCTCCATCTCCTTCCGCTGTTCATAGCGGATGCCTTCCGCGGTAAGCCACTGCCAAGCGTAGAGGTTCGTGTCCTCATAGACCATGTGAATAATCGCCCGAGCGAAATCAGCGAATTTTGTGACATCGCTCAGCATCTGTACGGCTTTCGGGACGAGTTCCGAAAGAAGAACGTCTCCCTCATCGAGAAGTGATTCCATCGATTGGGCACCCATCGGATTCATCTCTGTGTGTTCACGAGTGACGTAGGCGAGAAATTCGTACGCGAGTTTTTGCACACGATCAAATCCGAGGTCGTACACGAACTCGTGATAGATATCAAGGAAGCCTTCCCCGGGTTGAGCAACGTAGCCGACAAGCACATCGTCGCGGTCGCGAACCAGAGAGCGGGCGTATTTGAGGGTGTGTGATTTACCGTTGCCGTACTTTCCTGTGATAACGAGATGCTTCGACTTTCCTGTGCTCAGTACTGTAGAGACTGTGTCGCTCACTGCACCCGCTACGTGGTCTTGTCCGCAGTAGACCTCCGGATCGTCAGATGGAACCGGGCTGTAGGGGAACGGGTTCTCGTCAAGACCGAGCACTGAGTAGTCGCGTTGTTCGTCCGTAATCTCGAAGCTGTTAGTCATCATCTTCGTTGAATTGGAGGTCGCGGTCGTACACCGCGAAATAGTAGTATTGCTTACCGAGTTGTTCGACGCCGCGCATCACCTGTTCCGAAGACTGGTCAGTTGAGATAAGTTCATCACCGTCTGCCAACTCGATCGTCTTTATACCGTACCGTGCATCCTTTGCGCCTGTGTCGATGGGCGCGCCGGAGAGTTCCACTTTTCCGATGTTCTGTTGAGCGAGTCTCACGAGTGCGTCGTCGAACACATCTCGGCCGCAACCGAGGCGTTCACACGTACACTCTCGAATTTCAGGGATCGAGAGATATCTCTTTTGCAGGTTGACTCCGGCACTCTCCTCAAACTCGTCGGCGATTGACAGCAGCACGTACGGGAAGTTCGAGGGGATCTCGTCTCCCCTCGTAGTATAGAAGCTACCGTCGAACGCGTTGCGCTGAACGACGCCGAGTCGCTGTGCCCATCCGCCAATAACGTCCAGTGACGTCTCATTATACTCGTACGGAGTGAACTCGGCCCTATCCTCGAGCCGTTCCAGTGCGTCGTCCGGTTCAACGGTATCGTTGTCTTCGAACAGGTCAAGGAACTCACCGTAATGGGGGCTCCGCGTCTCGAGGATGTTACTGACGCTCCCCCAGTTGCTCTCCTCAACGATATCGACGAAACGCTTACCGACGGCTGTCGCCGTGTACACCTCGTCGTCAGCATCTCCCACTGGTTCTATGAGGCCGATACGCACTGACTCAAGTATCGTCTCCCGTGCACGGCGCTTGCTCACGTCAAGCGCACTGGATACATCCGTGGTCGATCGCTCGCCACCCGTACAGAAGTGGGCTATTTCCACGAGTCGACCGAGATTTACCGGCCGAACTGTAGGTCGTTCGTCGCTCATGTGAGCCTCCTGACCTGCTGTTTCGCGAGCTTATAGGCTCGGGCAGTCGCGTCGTTCCCCCTGAATCGGAGATCGAGGTATGATTCGATATCCTCGCCTGCTTCGACCATGTACCGGAAGCGGCGAAGCTCAAGAGCGAGCGCCCACAAGTTGTGCATCACGAGTGCCTCGCGATCTTCGCGGACGTCATCGAGGGTTCGGTCCTTACAAACCGGACACGCACAGGGGAGGTACTCAAGCGTCTCAATGTGTCGCAACTCCTCACCACCGAACCCGGGGATCAGGTAGTTCCGATTTCCAGCACTCCGAATGAACGCACTAGAGTCGAAACTGTCTACCCCACAGTAGAGGAGTAGCGGTTGATACACCAGACCACCAAGTCCATAGGTGTGTAAGTGCTTATCTGTCGCTCGCCGCGCAGCTAATATCAGCTTCGTGACCTTCTCGTAGTCCGTTCTGATAGGAACAAGACTCCCGAGAGCGTACCCGTCGAACTCCCCGTTCTTGTCGAGGTAGTGGATCCCGTTCCGTATCGTCTTGGGGTCATATCCGTGCACGCTGGCGAAGAGTAAGCCATCGCCGTCGTGCGCTTCACTCGCGGTGAGGGCTCGTCGAATGTTTTGTTCAGCCCGTCGGTCGTTCTCCCGTTCTCGTTTTTTGCGAGAAAGCGGAACATCAACCGTACCGAGAATATCGGCATCGATCGCTTGCTGTGTCTCTAGTGATTCCTCTGGGGTAGTGTCGAGTTTTTCGGAGCGGAAGTCGAATCCACCACTATCCGCAAAAACGATGGTCGACTGGGGTACCCCCATCTCGTCGCGAAGTGTTCGTCCGTTCTGAATTCGATTCCACTGTGACCCCCGCTTGCGTATAGATCGGGCATTGACCATTGCGGTCGAGAGGTCAGGGATCACATCAGTATACTCGGGGGTGTTATCGCTCGAACGCTTCCCGATGTTACGAACCGGGAAGAGGACTGGCGTCTCTAACGCCCCATGAGGTGTTGATAATGTCCGGCATCTGTACAACATTGTACGAGCTGGGATAAGCTCAGCTGTGACTTATGTCTTTTCCCGATCAAAATATCACAGAAACCAATTCTGAATACTTAGATGATCTAAGAATCAATATATAGTTGTTTATTATGGAATCTACCGAGACCGGTTCTATTTTGGCCGGTAGCACGTATCTAATGGAAAATTGCTTGCATTCTAACCCGGCTCTGCTAAAATACTCAGAAACTGATATATTCTCTCGTGGGTCCGGCCAGCGTAGGCAAATCGCGTATCACTTGTTGAAGGATACGCCGGATAAGGTCGTCAGCAACCGGATGTATATGGCTTGAGAAGCACCATAACCGACGTGGAGAATAAAAAAAAACTGAGCAGCGACGAGACTACTAGCACAACTGTGACTAATATTTAATTTATTGAAAGCCAGTCCATGAGATCGTTTCCGTATTGACTATAGTACGATTTCTTAACACCATCGTGATTTTGTATGTCCATGATTGCATTTTTACGTGATTGAAATTCACTATTGTTAAAAACATATCGTGGATGAAATGCAGTTGCTATCTCGAAAGGTGCGGTGTGATTATTCCGTGTGTGGAAACCAGATAATGCATCTCCAGACATAGTCGTCTTAGCGAAGTCGGATAGGTCTCGGCCATACAATTTCAGCAAATTCTCCGTGGCTGGTCCACCTAATGTTATGACGATTTGAGGGTCTAATTCTTCAATTTCATCACGGAGGTACGATCGTTCAACCTCTTCGCTAAGACCACAGCATTCCTCTTGTCCGTCAGTATTATTGTTACTCCCAACTGGGTGGCACTTAGTCATATTTGTCCAATAAGTTGGGATATTATTGTCATAAAGAATATCGAATAGCGGTCTCACTTTTTCAATCGTTTCTGAGTCTTCATTAGCAACCTCTCGAATATCTCTTCGCGTTTGTTCAAATCTATTATTCAGCCGATTATCATCGGGCCTTGGATCATGGCTTCCCGGCTCTTCTGCCATCACAACAACGTCTGGATCGTAATCCCCCTCAGCAAACCAAGGATTCATTCCGTAGTTGTTTGGATTGCTGTTTTGACTTTGATCAGGGATATCTGAACGCCGCGACCAATGCCGTGGGCAATCTGCACATGGGCCAGTACCGTTTGGTTGTTGCCAATTACTCCATAATTCTGTGACCGTGCTAGGTACCGAAGTGTTCGTTTCTGATCTGTCTCCCATATTGCATGACTAATTGATCCCTTTTATATATTTGACTACCTAGATATTGTATATAATAATTCGGCTCTGTTGAAGTTCTCAGCGTTTCTTGATGAGACTGAGCACGTAGGAGCTAAACGATTCCGTTAGGAGGTTTATATACTCGAATTAGTTACAGACAGTGTGAACAACATAGTGCGTGCAGCGTTTGACATCGAGACCGTTTCTCCGGACGTTCCGGAAGACAAGTACCCCGATTTCACCGACTCACATGACTTTGAACTCTCGGGCGCGGGCATCGCTTACGAGTATGAGGATGGGTCAAGGGAGACGGTCGTTGAATGGCGAAACGGTTGGGGTCCCCGGGCGGAACTCGACCTTATTCAGACTTTGCTCGACCGACTCGAGCCAGCAGGAACGGTTATTACCTACAATGGTGAGCGGTTCGATCTCACGCATTTAGAAGGACGCGCTCGAATCGCTGGTGAAGTAGTCGGCGAGCGCGCGCACGAATCTGTACAAACGTATCTCGATCGCACAGAGCACATCGATCTTCAACCGGAAGCATGGGACGCATATGGCGAATATACTAGTCTTGAGGAGACATTAGAACAAGTCGGTATTGAGCCAATCGAGACCCTTCCAAGTGAGTTCGATTGTCGCATTCCGCGGGACGAATGGACAAAAAATCCCTCAGAACCAGTTACATCGAAGGACCTCGCTATCCTCGGTGAGATTTATCTTGAGGCTGTTGACGGCAACCGTAATGACGTATCTACGACTGCGCTTGAAGAGATGCTAACCCACTATGCGCAGGCAGATGTTGAGTTGCTTTTTGAACTGGCAGACGCACGGCCATTTAAACAAAATAGTTCAGTCGCTCGTAACTAGCTCGTTCGGAATTTCTGGGAATTCCAACGATTCCGTATCTACGGTGGCTTCTTGCCGAGCTCGGCGACGAAACGCATTGTAGGCGTTTGGCTCGTTGTCGATACAGGTGTACCGGATAGACGAACCAAATGCAATCTCGGCCCCAAGTGCGGCTGGTGCTGTGCCAGCGCACGGAACGACGAGATGATCATCTGAATTCAGGATATCACCGACCCACTTCTGATAAGGCACGATCGGTTTGACGCTGCCCCAACCGAACTTTTCTCGCTGTCGAGGAACAACCTGTCTGACTGATTCAGACCATCGCCTCTCAGTCTCGCCCTTATGTCCGAACACGACAGAATACCCCCCAGTGGATCCGTACATACCGGGAGTACTTCGGTCAGGAGTGCCATCTGAACTCAAATATGTTACACCTCCAACTTTCCGGTATCCGCCCCCACCATAATCCTCGTTTACATCCCCGTACTCTTCCATCAAGTAAGATGTGAGTCGAGGAAGTAACCAGTCATCCGCATCTGCGATCAGCCACCCTCCGGGCTTGAGAGCATCCATACAAGCGTCGACGACCATTTTTGTCGAGGTCGGCGATTCCTTGTCTTCACGATCAAAAGGATGGGTGTCATACTCGACTCCGAACTGCCCACCACGGTAGGGTCTAGACCATGCGTCATCAAGACAAATCACGTCTGCATCGTCAATAGACGAGAGTACATTGACCGCATCGCCGATGACGTACTTCTTCCCGTCAGCGATAGATATCGGATGCGGTTGATCGACAGCCATCGTCATATCATCTTCTTGCTACGGCGGCGAATAACTGCTACGTCTCGTCCGTTGGAACTGCCGGGTGGATTATATACTTTAAATTGGTACAATCAGGTATGAAGCATTCGACGATTGACCCGTCTGCACCCGACTCGCCGCATATCAAGGGTTCACAGCCACTTCACAGTGACCTCCCATTCGCATGTGAGATACTCGCTCTGCGCGCTGAGCGACCCCAAGAGCCGTGGAAAGAAATTAGATTGGAGCTAGTTGAGGCCGCTTCCAAAAACAAAGTAAGCGAAGTATCCAGCATCCTCAGAAAGCTTGGCTGTCTTGGTGGCCCTGACGATAACCTAACCGGCACTGGTGCGACTATTGCTGGCGTGTTCCGACGACCCGAGTCGGACAACAACACCGTGCCGCCAATTGACACGAAGAACTCTCTCACACCAACAGAGCAGGCGCTGTTTCAGTTATTACTTCTAGAGTACGATCCAATACCGATGCTTGCCGTCTTGCATCAGGTAGAGACTGAATCCGTATCATGTGGAAACAGCGTGGACCGGGCCTCGGGGTTCATTAAGCGCGTTGAACACCTCAAGAACTACGAACCAACGTGGACGGAGAACACAAAACAAACAAAATCGGAAGTACACTTCGATTGGGCGGAACATCTCGACTGGATCGTTCCCGCTGGGAACAGTGACCGCTACGAACTGACCAACAAAGGGCGTCAGCTCAGAAAGCGTCTTAGTCATCTTCAGCCGGAGGACTGGGTGGTATCGAGTCAACAAAACAGTCTACCCGGAACAGAATAGAGCAGGCTATTCGCCGCTTTCAGAAAGAATCAAGATCGGACTGTGAACTCTCGTTTTCAGTACAGATTGATCTAATGCATTCGGGAGTCAAAGGCTGATTTTTATCATCTACCTCTAAGCGGGAAGCAAATCGTTCGATGTAATGTCCCTTCAGCTCGATCGCATTGACACCATACTGGCTGGCATCGGTGTTGCGTGCTGGCAGCGATATCGTGTTCGACAATGCTGACGCACGCTCCTCACTATTATACAGCACTGTGATTGTTTCATCAGGGAGCGCGGAGAGTACAGCGTCGGTATCGAGTGCGGTAAAGTAATCGGCACCAAGCGCAAAGAACGCGATATCGGGGTTAGGGGAGTTACGGATTACTTCAAGGAGATCGGGAGTAATCGAGAGTTGATCCGCGCGCTCTCGAATATCACCTGTGGACATCCCGCTGAAAGTCACATTGTACGGGGCTAAACTTTCACTTTCTCCGATCACGCCGAAGCCCGCGCTAATGAATACCCGTGTGACTGTATGGCCAGCCGCGCGAAGTGTAGTTACTGCGCGATCGATTGCTTCCTGTTGGCGTCCAACATATAAATCCGCCGCTGGGATTGAGCGAATATCATCTCGGTTGAGCAGCACCTCCCGCTCCGTTGTATCGATATCGTCGACAGTAAGCGTCTCACTATCCTCTGGATATGCTTTTTGCTTACAACACTGGTCGACGATGAGCACATGCATTGCTAGAATTCCGTAAGACTCTGTTGTTCACTCGGGCGGAGTCTTCTCATTGCAGCTGATTGTAGTTCGGATGCAGAGTCAAACTCATCTACCGTACAACCGGCCTCCTCAATTGCTTCAACCATCGTAGAATCGTGGTTGGGATCGTATAGAAGGATACGCTCAAACTGTGCGGCGATACTTTCAGGGCTCCGGTCGGCGACCGCGTCCGTGTCGAGTCGGTCCCACCACTCGACTGCGCCGTCAGGAGTGAGTGCTCCAAGTTCGACCGATGGAAGATCAACAACACGCGACCAGAATTCCGGGTATCGATCACGAAGCGCATCATCACAGCGCGCGGATGGTGGTTTGGGGAGCGCAGCCGCGATAAATATCTCGTCGAACGTCTCGGCCATTTCGAGCCCGAAACGGTACATATTGTGAAAGCCACGCCGACGATTCCGGTTGTTGCCGCGAAAAATACACATTTGAATTCCGTGTTTCTCGCAGAACGGGCAGCTGCAGCGCTCCCACGGCCTTTCTTTTAGAGTTTCCCTGTATCCATCGAGTTTGTCTGTGTCGCCGATAGCCTCAGTATACTCACGAAGATATGGGGAGAGAGCCTCGAAAGTGCCCTGCTTAGGTGAGACAATCGATTCAGCAGAGCGAACAGGGCTAGCCTCTCGCCGATGCGATAAGAACTGGCGTACTGGGCGGAGATGCTCTTCATATTCCTCGAACAGCCGTGGGTCGTCTTCAGTATCCTTTCGGAGGAGGTGAATGACATCCCGCCAGATTGGTTCACCGACAGTACCCTTGAATTCGACTGCACAATCGAAATCTTCGCGAAAGAATACGCGGGCCCCCATCATGCTATCGACGTCGTAACCATCGGCGTGACGGCGATCCTGTAGATACGTTACTGCGGCATCTAAGGTTGCTTCTGCCTCGTCATAGTAGGATTCAAGCGCCTCAGAGATCGAATTGCCAGCGTCATACGCTTCCAGCACGCGGATCATCTCTTGGCCGCGGATCGCTTTCTCGATCTGTGTTGGACGTTCGTCTCGGGCGAGTGGGAACCGGACCCTGACTGCGTCATATTGCTCTTTTGAGTCGAGATGATAGTTTTTCCCGCCTGTCCATGCAGCAATGAGCATACTTGTGCTGTCGAAGCTCGTGACACCAGCATCGCGAACTGCCTCAAAGAGCTCAGTCTTTGCGAACCCGAACACGTGGACATCGACGCGGCGTCCGTGCTCAGATTCGTACTCGGTGATGACATCGCCAACTTCGTCGACAACCGCAGCCACCTCATTCGCACGTGCGCCAGCAAGCCCACCAATACCGAGACAGTCGTACCCCTGTTCGAGCGCCTTGCGAGCGTCCTTTGCATAGCTCTCGGGATCCCATCCCTGAACTGCGGCCATCAGTCGAAATCCGTCCTCAGTGGGATCATACTCCTCACGGATGCGCTGGGCTAGCTTCTCTGAAAGATTCTGTCTGAAAATATTGTCCTGCTCCCGGAAGACCGCGCTTGGGGACGATTCAAGTCGACTACAAATCTCCTCCGGTGACCCCTCAAAGTCGGCAGGTGTGAACTGCTCAACGACACCGTCGTGGACATCAGAGTCGAACTCGCGAACGTAGTCAGGCCACAGGTCGGGCCACTCGGTAACAAACACGTCGAGCCCATCTGTATCTCGCAGATCCTCAAGTGCATCATCGGAGATGAGATCAGAATCGTAGGCACGTTCATCAAGATACAGTCGTCGCTGATTCGGCCCTTTCCAGACGACGTGATCGGGAGTAACACCAATCCGAACCCCGATCCGGTCATAAAAATCGATCAAGTCTTGTATCCCATACTTCGGGAACGGGAGATCTCGGTAACCCCATGCGCCACAGTCGCTGATCGTCGGAAGCCACGACGGGATATTGAGTCGTGGGTCACCGTAGATCCCGTGTTCGTTGAGTCGACCACGCAATCCGGCGCTCTGTGTTACAGAGTCACGTGAGAGCAGAAGTCCATCGGCTGGGAGGTCTCGACCCTCGAATACATCCCACAAGAAGAGATTCTCACGAGCGCTGTTCTCAGCCTCAGAGTGGACATCGTACAGAAAGTCGTAGTTCGCATCGACGTGATCGTCCCAGTCCGGCACGTAGAACCGCACGAATTAATTCACCTTCCGATGGTTACTATGCGACTCCATTTGAAATGCGCGGTCCGGGACGATACCGGTCTAGTTATGTGATTATTCGCCTGCGGCCTGCATCATCTTCTCGTAGCGGTTTGCTTGGTCAATCAGCGCTTCGAGTCTCTCTTCCAGCGAGTCACCCTCTGCAGGAGAGTCCTCCAAGAGATCGAGAACAGTCTGAAGCTGTTCGGCGGCGTCAACGAGTTGGTCGACCCACTCGTCGGGATCGGCGTCTTCATCAATATCGAGCCGATCCAGAAGCTCATCATGTTCACCCTTGAGTTCATCGAATCGCTCAGCAACTGCGGCTGCATCTGGGTCACGAACGGATGACCCCCCAATCGTCTCTTGGCCGTCGCGTGTATCGACAGTCTCATCCGTCTTTGGATCTCCCGAGGATTTGGACTCTGTAGCGCCTGTAGACGTCTGCACATCCGCATCGGTTGAATCAGATGGAGTATCGGAATCGATCTCAACAATATCATCTACCGGAGAGTCACTACCTGCAGAACCTCCAGAACCATCATTGTTCGTCGGTGTCCTAGACGCATCAGTATCAGATGCGTTTAGGCCCTGACCTCCGGACTGATCATGTTGTGAGGAACGATCAGAGCTACCCACTTCGGAGTCCGCTGTATCAGGCTCATCGGGCTCATTCTGATCAACGAGTGGTGCTGGCTTGTCGTCAACTGGATCTAATTCATCTATATCTACGTCAGCGTCCGCACAGGCGCGAGCGAGTTCGTACTCGTATCGGTGGACACGGACGTCATCGTATACTCTGGTAGAACGCCTCTGAGCCGATCTAACATCTTTATTGGCCTCGTGTTCGATCTCATCTAGAACGTCTTCGATGCTATCTTCAGAGTCCCACGGTGGAGTCTGTCCGTCCGGAGCACCGCTAGTTTCGTGGAGCCCAGCGATGATCTCGGCCTTATCGAAACCGTCCTCGTCCAAGAGTTCCTCAAGATTATCAATATCAAGCAGGTGTGGTAGGAGGTCGTCGTTGGTGTCGAATCGGTTGGTGAATTCTTCATATATTGCCTGCTCATACGCCGGAATGACCCAACTTTTGAACCACTCGATCCGTTCAGAGTGGATACCTAGTGCCGAGTGTGCAATAGCTACCCGCTCCATATCTTCCGCGAGTGAGAGATCCTTATCGGGTTTACTGTGAATACGAGGCTGGGAAATATCGCCTTTATTCAGCCGTTGCTGCTTGTCGGCGATATTGACTTCCTCAATCTTGCCGTCGTTCGCCGCGTGGAGGCTGTCGCTGTCGTATTCGGTAAATATCCATTTTGGGGCTCTCCCGTACAGACCGATCCGTTTGTGACGATCCGCGAAGCGGCGGAGCCAGAAGTACACGCCATGGTCATCGGAAAGAACTGAATGCATCCGACTGATACGGCTCTTGTCTGAATTCCACGGTAGATCATCAGCGTCGCCCTCGGTATAGAAGTCGATCTCAATTCGAAGTCGCTTGTCTTTGGCATTATTGAATTTGTTCATGCCAAACTGACCGAAGCCGCCTTTTGCTCCGGTGAGCCCCTGCTCAACCAGCCGGTCCTGACAGAAGAAGGCAGTGCCAGCGTCCACCTTCTCAATATCAGACTTTCGCAGCAAACCAACGGTCACTTCGACTTTAATGGGCGCGCTCCATTGGTCGTTAGTAAACTCTAACCCTGTAAATCGACGTGGGTGTGAACCTCCTTGCCACGGCGAGAAGGTCCATTGTACCTGCGGCGGCGTAAGGAGTTCCTTGCCATTCAGATCAACAGAAAGCGTCGCGCTCGTGTCATACTCTTTTGAGAGAAACCTCTGATACTTTTGCTCCAGCTCATTGCGGACATCCTCTTCCTCCTCGTCCCAGTTGAATGTCAAGTCGTGAAGCGTAATTACTGTCTGGCCCGGATCTAGGTCCGCAGGCTCCATCTCGAACTCCCATGTCTCGTTGTCTTCGGCAAAGAAATCCTCGTCAACAGTATATTTCCACCCTTGATCAGCGTCTTCATGTCTGCTGGCGATGGTGAACTTGTTGGCTAGACGGTTAAGCGCCTTTTTTGTTCCCAAACCAAAAGCACCGATATTTCGACCATCGGCTCGTGTGTCTTTACTCTGACCCAACCCGAGAAAGACGCCCATCTCGTCCGATTTTACCCCGCCTGCGTGATCGGAGTACGTCACTTCTTCAGCGTCGTCGTCGTAGCTTATGGTAATGCTAACAGGGTCTTTACCGTGGATGGCTGCCGAATCTATCGAATTGTCGATTAGTTCTGCTAGTGCCGAATCGACAGTTACGTCCGCAGCGATCGAACTGTACGTGCTCTTCGATGGATGGACCTTCGCAACTGGCGAGTCATTTGCCGTTCCGGAGTTAGAGCTGTCTTGTGACATCTTCTGTTATCCAATACTCCTTCCAATTGTATAAACCTCCCCTCTAACTCCTCTGTTAATTTGTATAGGAGGTGGGGGAATTCTATACTACCCCTTAACAGCGCAGTTAGAGTAGCTTAATAACGTAGTTATTTTCAGCATTAAGAGTTGTGCGGCGTGCATACGAGCGTAGATCAAAGCAAACCGTAATGAAACGTATCTTAGCATCTATTGTTTCTCTTTGAAACCAGCGTGTTTTGATTGTACCAGTCGTGACCGGATCTGCTAGTAACCTCTGAAATTGTGATTGGGAACAGATGATTATTAGGCCATCTCCGATGGCCGTCGTGTGATTAGGCAGTGATGTAGATGCAAGACGATGGTTATAGCGGCTCACTGAGACCGTAGTAGCAGCAGATCACGGCAACTGACGCAGAAATTCCTCTGAAAGAGAGTAGGAGAATAATAATAACTCTGTATCGGCGGCGGTAGGCTTTTAATGTGTCTCACTGTACACGAGATTGCAATGACCTACAGCCGCACGATGGAGGTAGCTGATGAGTAGAACCGGGGCCCTGCAAACCAAGGCCGAAATGCCGGCTAAAACTTCCCAGCGCGCCGGTCAAAAAACAAGTGAAAACGGGCATATCAAAGCGTGTCCCGAGTGTGAGGGAGGAATTATCACTCAGGGGTCAGAGTACATCTGTGAGGAATGCGGCCTCGTAGTTCGAGAGACAACTATTGACCGTGGCCCGGAGTGGAGAGCAAGTTCAGCTGCCGAGCAAGATGAACGAGCACGTTGTGGTCCACCGGTCACAGATACACTCCACGACAAGGGACTCACAACAGAGATAGACTGGCGGAATAAAGACGCTAAGGGGAACTATCTCAATGAGCGTCAGCGCCGCCAAGCGCGTAAAAATCGACGAGCTCAGCGTTATAGTAAAACATCTCAGAGTAAAGAGAAAAGCCACCGAGACGGGCTCGGCGAGATCTCACGGATGTGTTCAGCACTCGGCGTCAAGCAGCCTGTAAAAAAATGCGCCTGTAGCCTGTACAAGCAGTGCGTTGACGGGGAGATCCTCCCGGGCTGGTCGATAGAAGACGTGTCAACCGCCGCTCTCAATATCGCCCTCGACCAATGCCGTCAGTCGCGTGATATTGTGGATGTTCTATCCGTTTCGCAAGCTCCGAAAACAAAAGTGCTGCGCGCCCAGAAACAGATACTTGGTGAATTTGACATTTGGGATTCGGTAGTCCCCAACGAGGATGAACTCCGGAAAGAGATAGTCCAGCACATTCGCCGGCTCAGCTCCGATTGTGAAGCATCCTCGGAGGTTGAACAAGCCACTATCGATTTGCTTGACGAGGTTGATTATGCACAACTTGGGGACGGTCGAAAGCCAATGAGCCACGCGGCAGCCCTACTGTTCGAGACAGGTCGGCTGTTGGGTGCGCCTGATGCACCGACTCAGCAGGAGATCGAAGACGCTGGGGGACCGTGTAAAAAGACGATTCGAACAACCGGAAATACGCTTCTCGATAGTATCGACCAAGAGACACAAAACACCATCGCGAAACGCGACTGACTATCGCGTCGGCGGTCAGTGGGCTCGGCCGCCCTGACGAGCGAGCCCTCAAACAGTTATGTCCAGTGATAACTATACGCAGAACGGCGGACAGGAAGTCTCCGAATCGGGGACGTGGAGCATCGAGCAGTTCATTACAGCATACGAGGCGGTCATGCGGGAGCGGACCGATCGCGAGGATTGGTCCTTTAATGAAAGCCAGCGGGCAGCCATCACGGCGCCGGACGCCCCTCTACAGGTAACCGCTGGGCCCGGGTCGGGTAAGTCTGAGGTCAGCGTCGCACGGGCGCTCAAATGGATCCTCGTAGACGGAGTCGACCCACGTGGAATCGTGCTCACCACCTACACGAAGAAGGCGGCACAGAGTCTTGAACAGCGGCTCGTTGATCGCCTCTCGGGATTGGGGATCGGCGACGCTGTTGACGTAAGCGAGGTATGGGTCGGAACGAGCCATGCGGTGTGGGATGATATTATGCGGGAATTCCGCTGGGAAGAGTACCTCGACGTCGAGCTTCTTGACGAGGACGCCCAGAAGTTCTTTATCCGGCGCGAGAGCGACTTCGTAGATTACCTCGCCAACGGTGGCATCCACTCATTCGACGGGCTGGTTGGAACGAGTGACGTGTGGTACACGTCCGGGAACGGCTGTAGAAAAGTATTCGCAGCGAATGCGGCGACGACTCTCTTCAACCGAGTCGGGCAGTACTGCGTCGACCTCGACACACTCGCGACCGCGGACGACCCGGGGCTACGTAAACTCGCAGCCGCCCGTGAAGAGTATACAGAATCGCTCGCGGAGGCCGCACGGTGTGACTTCACCACCGTACAGGAGCGGTTCTTAGAGTTCCTTGTGAGTTCCGCTGGTCAACGGTTCCTCGAGGGAGATGATGAGCGAGGTGTTCCCCCTCTAACGCACGTGCTTGTTGACGAATACCAAGACGTCAACCCCCTGCAGGAGAAGATCTACCTCACGCTCGCAGCGACGATGGACAAGCCGAGCATCACTGTGGTTGGCGACGACGACCAATCGCTGTACCGCTTCCGGGGCGCGACGGTAGATTCGCTCATCGAGTTCCCGGAGCGGGTAGCACGGAAACTATCAGTTGATGAGGATTCCGTCGAAACGACACAGTTGCGACGCAACTACCGATCGCGACCCGGGATCGTCAGGTGGATCAATCGTTTCATCGGTCAACACCCTGTGATGCAGGGCATAGGCGCGCGTGCGCCCGGAAAAGAGCCAATGCGACCCGTTCGTCCAGACACGGACGCAGAGGCAGTAACCGCACTCACCGATCGCGACGAGGCGGCACTGGCGAATCGGTTTGCTGACACCGTCGTTGAACTTCACGAGTCCGGATATATTGACGATTATAGCGACATCGCACTGCTCACCCACAGCACGATGGAGTCACGCAGAGGCAACGCGACACTCGTCGGACGCTGTGTCAATGAACTTCGCAGCCGCGGTGTCCCTGTGCACAACCCCCGCAACAAGGCATTCATGGATGAAGACGATGTGCAGGTCATCCTCGCGTCATTGATCAAGTGTCTTGACCCGGGACTGGAGGTGTTTGAGGACCGCATTGGCGACAATCTTGATCAGGTCCACGATTGGTTCTCCACGTTCAATCGTGTTGTCCCGGCGGACGGTGACCTCCGTGACACTGTCGACGAGTACGCAGAGCGCGTGCGGCAGACAGATCCGGGTGAGTCGCTCGGTTTCGGACTCCTAGAACTGTTCTACGCAATCCGTGGGTGTGATCCGATCTCCTCTTGGACAGAGGGGTCGGACCGAACCCCAATGCGTACCCGGCGGATTGGTAAGGTCACTGCACTGCTAGAGTCATTCGAGGGCATCGCACCGGGGACACTCTCCTCGCGGGAGATCATCCGAACCACCCACGATGACTACGACGCTGCATCGACACAGTTTCTGATGTCGCTGTACTGGGAGTTCTGCGATTACGTGACCAAGGCGAACCTCGACGATCCTGAGGATCTCCACGACCAGCTGCCTAATGGACATGTTCAAGTGATGACCGTCCACCAAGCCAAAGGTCTAGAGTTCCCCGTCACATTCGTTGGTAGTATAGACTGGGAGACCGATGCCGGGGCAGCCCACTGGACCGAGGACACTCTCGGACCGTACGGCGAACGTCGTGCAACCTCGTCAGCTGACGTTCGGGCTGCGCGCGATCTCGTCAGACAATTCTACGTGGCGCACAGCCGTGCGAGCGAGCACTTGGTGCTGCTAGGCACTCGCGATGAGTTCGACACTTCCGGTGGGATCGTCCCCTCGTTGGGACAACAAACGGATGGGACAACGATGGGACTGGACTGGTTCGCTCCCGACAGGATAGTTCGTGATGCTGACGACATTGCGGACCCATCAACGCCGATAGGCCCTGCGTCAGCGGGCGATCCGAAACGCGAGTATAGTGTCGTTGGTGACTGGCTTGCGTTCCGACGATGCCAGCGTCAGTATGGTTACCTCGTCGAGTACGACTACGCGACGCCGCAGGCAACGCAGTTGTTCGCCGGGCTCGTCGTTCACCGGACGCTTGACCGCGCGCACCGTCATTTCCGTGGCGATCTTGATGGCGCAATAGCGGGTGAAGTCCCCAGTAAAGAAACCCTGCGGGAGTACTTCGATGAGTCAGCGACCGCGTTGCGCGAGCAGCGCATCCTTCCGGTCGGTGCCGCCGTTGAGGATACCATCTTTGATCATATCGAACGATTCAACCGGACTGTCGGGCCAGATCTGTACCCTCGAGTTACAGACACGGAACGTAAACTCCGCTATGATACCCAATCAGCTGTACTCAACGGCGTGGTAGATGTCATAGTTGAGGACAACACCGTCACCTTGTGCGACTACAAGGCTGCCAAGCGACCGGATGACGACGACGATCTGCTTGCGGACTATCGTCGACAGCTCAAAGCGTACGCCGCGCTGTACCGCCGCTCGGAAGGTGAACTGCCCGATGAGGGCGTGATATACTTCATCAACGAGGATGATCCCGAACGAGAGCGCCTAACCATCTCTTTTGACGATGACGGCGTTGAGGACACACTAGATGCATTCGACGACACAGTCGAAGAGATTCAAACAACCCGAGAGATGGACTCATGGGGAGAGATCGACGATGCTGACGCACCTGATGAAAAGACCTGCGTTGAGTGCCCCGTAAATAGCGACTGTGACGTGTACACACCATAGCCGCTAGACCGTTAGTTCGATATGGACGGTAGCGTTTAGATAATCTTCTATGCGAACGTGGGATTCATTCGGCACTTTATTTCTCTAAAATATACGGCATTCAGACTCTAGTGAATAAGATACTGAATCGAAACTCGTAGTGATCAAAGCCGCTACAACCACAGAGAATCTTCAAAAATGTCGTATAGCTGAACTTGCTTCTCATGGAATCACGAGTTTAGTTCCATGGCCGCTGCATCGCCTGACGAATCGCACGATCATCATCATCAACATATTTGAGCGTCGTCTCGATATCATCATGGCCAAGAATCTTCTGTAGATGGTGGACCTTCGTATCAAGTTTGTTAGCATGGTACGTCGCCATACTATGTCGCAGAGTGTGCCCGGTAACCTTCCACCTCTTTTTCCCTGCTTCATCAACGTAGAGCACTTCGTTGATACCTGCGTTCTTCGCTGCTTCTTTGACGATCCGAGATACGTGAGAGGATCGCATCTGAGGACTCTGATGTGTTAGAAACAGGTATTCGGACTCGCCACCGTGCGGACCGATCACATCGCGTCCACCCTGATCAAGCCACTGAGCAAATAACGGTTTCAGACGCTGGGGGTACCAGACTGGGCGGAACTCATTAGTTTTCTTATCGAAGATCTTGATCTTGTGCTCGTCATGATCAATATCGATGATTCGAATACGGACAATCTCCGAGCATCGAAGACCTGTGTACCAGAGCAATTTGATTAGCAATTCGTTTCGAGCCCGTGGGCCCGGAAGATTCTCTTCTTTCCACAATAACTCAACCTTCTTCCGTGGTATCGAAATATAATCTTCCTCTTGTCGGAGCGCGCGCGCCTGTCTCGTCGCCCCGTTGACAATTCCGTAATCCTCTCTCACCAAACTCTCAGTGAAGTTCTGTTCAATGACCTCCTTTCGACTCATCCAATGGTAGAGTTGCTGGACGCCGTCGAACTTGCCACCAGCTGTCGCACCGCCTTCATACTGTCCAGAGACAAACTCGTAATAGTCATCTACGTCTACTTTACTCGCTTCGTCGATCGGTTTGCCATGTCGATCGCGGAACCATCGAGTGTAGGTAACTGCAGAACTGGTCCACGTTTGAGCAGACCCGTCAGGACGGGTTTGATACATCGATCGTTCGAATCGAGAGAGTAACTCCGCGTTCCGTTCGCAGAACTCGTCAGTATACTTCTCGTTGATCTGGTAGCTCATTCTTTGAGACGGTAGTAACGCTCTTCTCGATCTTTACTATCGGTGTAATCAACGTCCACTTCAACGACGTGTACGGTTTCCATTTCCTTGATGAGTTTGTCTAGTGCACGGTGGACCGTATACTCATCATGGCCTTCTGCTTGGAGGTTCTTTTCCAACAGCCAACTTGGGCCAATTTCGGTAATACGCTCGTCAATGGTTTCACTCTCTGGCACGCGATTTCGGATCTCTTCTTCGGAATCGACCTCCGGAATCTTGTCCAGAATCAGAGTAGCGATCTCCATGATCTCATCGTCATCTCTCACAAGTTCAAACGTATCGAGTGAGATGTCTTTGACGTCTGTCAGCTCTTCACGGATATCGTCCATACGCTCATGAACTTCTGAGAGGTCGACAGTTACCGAATTAGCAGACCGTGGTGGTTGAGAATCGGACTCGCTACGCAGTTCAGATTCAACCGCGGCTACAACGAGATGAGTCAGATCTTTGTACTCGTTCGATGCGGCTACACTCTCTTTCCATTCTTGTTTCCTCTCTTCGGTGACTCGGATATGGATCTGTGCGTCGCGTCCCATACCGGTAGTGGTCATCCCGGTCACTTAGTTCTGTGTATACACTGTATATAATCAGCCTAAAGATGCGTCAGATGTTCGGCAACGAGTAACGGCGCTTTCCCGCGGTCGGTCTCTTATTACGGTCGCCGTTCTCTCGGTAGCGGCCGCCCCGTCCCGCGACGGTCGCGTGAGTAAGCCATATCACACTCTGGCGGCTACGTTACGGTATGAAGAGCGCTCGACGGCACGGTCCGGTTTCGACCGGCACGGGGGACGATCCGCCGTGAGTCATCACCTCGACGACATCGACCGGCAGATCATCCACGCGCTGATGTCGGACGCCCGGAACACCTCTGCGCCGATGATCGCGGACGGCATGAACGTCTCGGCGGGAACGGTCCGGAACCGGATCGAGCGCCTCGAAGAGGCGGGCGTGATCCGCGGCTACACGGCCATCGTCGACTTCGAGCAGGCCGGCGGCCGACTCACCTCGGTGTTCATGTGTACCGTCCCCGCCGACGAGCGGGAACGCTTGGCGCTCGCGGCCCGGTCCATTCCGGGCGTGATCAACGTTCGCGTGCTGATGGCGGGCCGTCGGGACCTGCAGGTGGTCGCGGTCGGCGAGGAGACGAGCGACCTCCGTGAGATCGCGCGCGCGCTCTCGGGGCTCGAAATTCGGATCGAAGACGAGGAACTGCTCCAGACGGAGCTACACACCCCGTACTCGCGGTTCCTCTCCGACGACTCCAAACGGTCCGTGGTCACCGACACCGTCACGCTCGCGGACGGCAGCGCCGTGATCGAGGTCTGCGTCACCGACGACGCGCCGATCGTGGATCACTCTCCGTCGGAGGCGAAGGCTAACGGCATTCTGTCGAGCGACGCCATCGTGACTTCGATCGAGCGCGACGGATCGATCATCCACCCGGTCGACGACACGACGATCCGGCCGGACGACGTGGTGACCGTGCTACCGAAGGAGTCGTCCGAGGGAGACATCCTCGACGCGTTCCTCGTCGACGAGGACGAGACACCGTCGGCGATGTCGTGAGTCTCCCCGTTTATTATTCTGGGTCCGCAACGGGGAGGCATGGCAGACACGATCCTCGTTCCGCTCGAACTCCCTGACCCCGAGCCCCTGTCGCCGGTGCTGATCGAGGACCTGTCCTCGCTCTCGGTCGTCATCCTCGGCCACTACGACCTCCCCGAGCAGACGCCGGCCAGTTCGGCGCGCGAGCAGTTCGGCGAGGCCGCGCAGGCGACGCTCGACGAGGTCGCGGGCGCGTTTGCGGACGCCGGCGCGTCCGTCCGGACGCGGTTGGTATTCGGGAAGGACCGGGCGGCCGCGATCCAGCAGGTCGCGGCCGAGGAGGGGTGCGTCGCCGAGCTCGACCCCGCTCCGACCGAGGGGATCGGACGGATCCTCGTGCCGCTGCCGGACGTCGCCGAGCTCGACCGACTTCCGAGGTTCATCCGGGTCCTGAGCGAGGACTCGACGCAGCGTATCACCCTGTTCCACGTCGTCGAAGGCGGACAGTCTCGCGAGGACGGGGAGGCCGTCGTCGCGGAGACCCGCGAGCGCCTGATCGGGGACGGGTTCGACGCCGACGCGGTCGACACGCTGGTCGTCGACGGCGACGAGCACGACGAGGAGATCCTCCGGACCGCGGCCGAGTACGACGCGGTCGTGATGTACGAGCCGGAGTCCAGGCTCGGCGACCGCATCTTCGGCACGCTGGCGGACCGGATCGCGAACGAAACCGGCGATCCGGTGATCTTGGTCAACAGGGACTACTGACCCAGTCTCGGGCGGCGTCCCGACCGGTCGTCCTCAGTCGCTCGCTCACTTCGGTTCCGTCGAGGCGATGCCGTCGTCTTCCTCGCCGCGACGGGCCCGGAGGATCGTCCCGATCGCTCCGGTTCGGTCCGTCCTGGGCCGTCCGTACGCGAAGTAGACGAGGGCGCTCCCGAAGATGATCGCGACCGCGCCGAGAATGGGGACGGTCCCCATCTGCGTGAGCAGGGCGATACCGGCGACGAACCCGAACAATTGGACGAACGGGTAGCCGGGTGCGGTGAACTCGGGCTGATACGCCGGCAGGTCGGCCTCCCGGAACGCGATCAGCGAGACGTTGATGATCGAGAAGACGAGGATCTGGAACGCGCTCGCCAGCTTCGCCAGCTCGATCACCGGGACGAACGCGATGAGCAGAACCAACACGAGCCCGGTGAGGAGCACGGAGTTCCGCGGGGTCTTGAACCGCGAGTCGATGGTCTGGAGCGCGGGCGGGAGGAGGTCGTCGCGGCTCATCGCGAGCGGGAATCGCGAGGAGGAGAGCACGCCGGCGTTCGCCATGCTCGTGAGCGCGACGACGGCGATCACGGAGATGAACAGCACGCCGGCGCCGCCGAGGAGCGCGCCCGCGCCGTCCGCCATCGGCGTGAGCGACGCCGTCCCGCCGGGTCCGCCCGTTTTCAGCACGTTCGGGTCGCTCAGGCCGATGATCGCGCCGACGACCGCGATGTACAGGACCGTCATGACGGCCATGGAACCGAGCATCGCGCGCGGGAGGTTCTTCCCGGGGTCTTTCACTTCCTCGGCGACGCTCGCGATCTTCGTGACGCCCGCGTACGAGACGAAGACGAAGGCGGCGGCCGTGATGACGCCCCGGTTCCCGTCGGTGCTGAACGGCGTGTACTTCGCGGCGTCGATCGCGAAGCCGGCGTTGACGACGTACGCGAGCAGTCCCGCGACGACCAGCGTGACGATGACCGCTTGTATCCCACCGCTCATCTTCGTCCCTGAGACGTTCAGAGCGACGACCAGCACCGCCAGCGCCAGCGCGACGTACACCACCGCGCCCTGCGAGAGCGGCGCGAACAGCAGCAGGTACGCGCCGAGTCCGACGAGCGCGAACGAACTCTTGAACACCAGCGAGAACCACGCCCCGACCCCGGCGATCGTCCCGAACAACGGGCCGAGCGCCCGGTCGATGTAGAGGTACGTCCCCCCGGACTCCGGCATCGCCGTCGCCATCTCGGCCTTCGACAACGCGGCCGGCAACACGACGAGCGCGGCCAGCACGTAAGCGAGGATCACCGCCGGCCCGGCCTTCTTGTATCCCAGAGCCGGCAGCACGAAGATCCCGCTCCCGATCATCGCACCCATGCTGATCATCATCGTCGGGTACAACCCGAGACTCCGATCCAAGTCGTGCTGGCCCATGCTTATACTACCAATAACGGGCGTCACGGTTTATTGCCTTCGGATTGCTCAATAAAGACGGTTCTAAATTACGCATTCAGAAGGAGGGTAGGGGAGGGGGGTGTCGTTCAGTCGCTCTGTCGGTCGGGGCTACGAGTCGCCGCGTCGATAGTCGACGTCGTCGCCGTCCTGATCCTCGGCGGTTTCGTCGATCTTTTCGTCGCCTGTTTCTTCGACCTTTTCTTCGACGGTCTCTTCGACCTTTTCGTCGACGGTTTCTTCGACGGTCTCTTCGACTTTCTCGCCGACGGCCTTCTCGACGGTTTCTTCGACCTTTTCGCCGACGGTCTCCTCGACGGTCTCTTCGACCTTTTCGCCGACAGTCTTCTCGACCGTCTCGCCCACCGTTTCCTCGACTTTCCCCGTTACCTCCTCGCTGACGGTGTCGCTGACGTCGTCTGCGACCTCGCTGACCTCCTTGTTGACGGTGTCACCGACGGTCTTCTCGACGGTCTCTTCGACCTTTTCGCCGACGGTCTTCTCGACCTCCTTGCCGACGGTCTCGCCGACGCTCTTTTCGATCTCCTTGCTGACGGTGTCGCCGACGGTCTTCTCGACCTCCTTACTGACGGTGTCGCCGACGGTCTTTTCCACCTCTTTATTGACGGTGTCGCCGACGGTCTTCTCCACCTCTTTATTGACGGTGTCGCCGACGCTCTTCTCCACCTCTTTGCCGACCTGATCGGCGACCTCCCGCGTCATCCAGTCGGGATCGAACCGGGCCATCTTCCAGACGACGTGGACCACGTAGGAGGCGAACACCCCGATCCCGAACGCGACGCCGATGTCGTTGACGTTCAGCGTGGCGATGAGGACGATCGACAGGACGATCAGTGCGCCGTACGCGAGGTCGGTGAGCGCGTCGACGCGGGCCGGACTCACCATCCACGATCCGCCTCCGCGGTCGCGTCGCAGTCGCACGTCGGACGGCCGTCCGGGTCTCGGTTGAACGTAGCGTACATCAGTGTGTCTACGTATCCGCGTGGCGGGCTAAAAGCCCCGCTTCACGGCGGCGGCGGCGTTTGGAGGGAAGCGAGAACCCCGATCGCGGGGTCACCGGTGGAGCGCGGTCCTTTTGTGCGGGATGGCCGAACCCGAGGTATGGACATCGAGGAGGGCGGTCTCACCGTCTCCGTTCCCGAGGCCCGCGACGGGGCTAGCGAGGGTACCGGCGGCGGGGTCTTCTTCAACCCGACCCAGGAGCTGAACCGCGACGTCACGGTCGCGGTGCTGCGCGCGTACCGCGAGCGGGAGCCGCGCGCGGCCTCGTACCTCGACGCGATGGCCGCCTCGGGGATCCGGGGGGTCCGCGCCGCCGCGGAGGGGTACGACGTCACCTGTGCCGACGTTGACCCGGACGCGGTCGACCTCGCGGCCGAGAACCTCGCCGCCAACGACCTCGACGGGGAGGCGGTTCACCGCGACGTCAACGCGCTGCTGTACGAGAACGTCTTCGACGTCGTCGACCTCGACCCGTACGGGACGCCGATACCCTTCGCGGACGCCGCGCTCGCGAACGCCCGCAACCTCGTCTGCGTCACGGCGACCGACACCGCGCCGCTGTGCGGCGCGCACCTCAACAGCGGGATCCGGAAGTACGGCGCCGTGCCGAGGAACACCGACTACCACCCGGAGATGGGGCTCCGGACGCTGATCTCCGCGTTGGTGCGGACGGCGGCGCGCTACGACAAGGCGGCCTGCCCGATCGTCTCGCACGTCTCGCGCCACTACGCGCGGACCTACCTCGAACTGGAGTCCGGCGCCCGGGCGGCCGACGCCTGTATCGACGACCTCGGCTACGTCGACCACTGCGAGGACTGCCTCTGGCGCGAGCCGACCCGCGGCCTGATCGCCGATCCCGCCGAGACCTGCCCCGTCTGCGGGAGCGACCGCGTGCTCACGGCCGGACCGCTGTGGCTGGGAGCCGTCGCCGACGCCGACTTCGCCCGCGCGGTCCGGCGCCGCGTCACCGACGACATGGGCGAGGCGAAGCGCGCCCGGAAACTGCTCGGGACGGTCGCCCGCGAGATCGACACCCCCACGCACTACGACCAGCACCGGCTGTACAAGGAGTGGGGCGAGCCCGCCATCGGCATGGAGGCGTTCGTCGACCGGCTGCGGGGGGCCGGCCACGAGGCCAGCCGCGCCCACTACCGCGGCACCGCGGTCAAGAGCACGGCGTCGATCCCCGAGATGCGGGCGGCGGTTCTGGGGGACGGGGCCGACGACGCGGCCGACGCGGACGGCGACGCCGCGAGCTGACTCGCCCGGTCGCTTTCGGGTCTCGGCGGCATCCCCCTCGCTTTTGTCGCCATCGGCCGAACCGGAGAGCGTGCCCAGACACTCGACCGCCTTCGGTACGGTCCGAGGCGTCATCGACGTCGCGATCGACCGACAGGTGACGTTCCTCGCCGCCGCGATCGCCTACTACGCGTTCGTCTCGCTGATCCCCGCGCTCCTGCTGCTCGTGGTCGTCGCGACCGCCGTCTTCGGCGAGGTGATCGCCAACGAGTTGGTCGCGAGCGCCGGGGATTTCCTTACGCCCGCCGGTCAGGAGGCCGTCACCGGTGCGATCTCCTCCGCGGGCGGACGGACCGGTGCGAGCGTGCTCGGCGTCGCGGTGCTACTCTGGTCGACGCTGAAGGTGTTCCGCGGCCTCGATACGGCGTTCGCCGAGCTGTACGGCATCAAGGAGCCGCCGGATTTCGCCAAACAGCTCACCGACGCCGCCTCGGTCGTCCTCGCGGTCGGCGTCGGTATCGGCGTGATGTTCGTCGTCGGCGCGACCATCGCGGCCGTCGACGCGGTCCCGGCGGTAGAGGTGGCCGGCATCTTCGCGTTGCCCGGCTTTCTCGCCATCGTCTTCCTCCCGATGTACTACCTGCTTCCCCAGCCCCGCATCGGGATCCGGGAGGCGCTGCCCGGCGCAGTCGTCGCCGCGGTCGGCTGGACGCTGCTGCAGGCCGGTTTTCAGGTGTACGCCGCGAGCGCCGGGCAGTTTCAGGTGTACGGCGTCATCGGCGGCGTTCTCCTGCTCGTCACGTGGCTCTACCTCGCCGCCGTCGTCGTCGTGGTCGGCGGGGTGGTCAACGTCGTGCTGGCCGGTCGAGACGGGGCGCCCCCTGCGAGCGGCGCCGGCCTCGGACGCGGATCGGCCGCGATCGACCACGCCGCGGACCGGCAGTTACAACACGACCGCGACCGACCCACGGGTATGAACGGCGAGTCGGACGGCGCGGGCGACGCCGGCGACGAGGGACGGCCGGCGGGCGCGCCGGACGTGGCGGCGCTTCAAGAGGAAGTCGGGCGACTGCGGGCGGAGTTCGACGAGTTCGAGGACGACGTCGAGCGGCGCACCGTCGACAAGCCCGCGGTGGAGTCGGAGCTGAAACGCTACGTCCGGTCCCGGATGCGACGCGGCCACGCCCGCGGCTGGGGACCGTATCTCGTGCTGCTGTACGGGACGGTGCTGATACTCGGCGCGTTCTCCTTTCTCGACGGGCTCTACGCCATCGCGGCGATGCTCATCCTCGGCCTGTCGACGCTCGGACTGTACACCCTCTTCATCATCGTCGGCATCGGTCTCAACCTGCTCGAAACGCCCGGGAAGGCGCTCGACTACGCCCGCGACCGGGGCGACGACTGAAGTGAGTAGTCGGCCATGACCGGACTCGTCTCCGCGGAGCGCGGGCTCGGCGAGGCCGCCCTCGTCGACGCGCTCCCCGAGATAGTCGTCGTCGTCTTCGCGGCCGTCACCCACCTCGCGGACCCGTGGTTCCTCTTCGGGCTGTTGGCGGTCGGCTACTGGTTCGCGGGCGATCGGCTCGCGGCCTCGCCGCGCCGCGCCGGCGCGACCGCCATCGCCGCGGTCACCTGTGCGTACGCCGCCGTCGCACTCGGCAAGGCGTGGTTCGCTGTCCCCCGACCCCCGGGCGCGATGGGACCGGCCGACGTGCCGACGTGGCTCCCCGGCCTGCTCGTCGGGTGGTACGAGGCGCAGGTGCTCTCCGACGGCTTCGGCTTCCCGAGCGGCCACGCCACCGGCGGCGCGGCGGCGTACCTCGCGCTGGCGCTGGTGTACGACCGCGCGTCGACCGACGGGAGGCGCCTGCTCGCGGCCGTTGCCATCGCCGTCGCCGTCGCCGCCTCCCGGGTGGTAATCGAAGTACACTACCTCGTCGACGTGCTCGCCGGCCTCCTCCTCGGCGCGGTCGTCGTCGCCGTCGCGCTGTGGCTCGCCGGTGACCCTCGGTTCCGCGGCGGTCCGTCCTCGGTGAGTCGCGAGCCGACCGCCGAGCTTGACCCCACCCCGGCGTTCCTGTTGGCCGCGGTCGTTTCGCTCGCGGCGGTCGGCGTCGCGCTCGCCGACGGAAACGCCGAGGAGGTCGTCGAGGCGGGCATCGGCATCGCTACCGGGATCGGGGGCGCGGCGGGCTGGCGGCTCGTCACCGGGGACGAACCGGCGGTTCCGGTCCGGATCGCGGTCCCGGCGCTCGCCGTCACCGGCGCGCTCTGGGTCGGCGCGTACGCGCTCGCCGACTCGCTCGTCGTCACGCTGGCCGCGACGACCGCGGCGGTCGTCGCCGTCGTCGCCGTCCCGGCGCTGCCGGCGCGACTCGGCGCGGTCCGGCCGGACCGTAACGCGAGCGACTGGTCGAACGAGAACAACTGAAAGAGAACGGAGATCCGAAGCGGCGGACGCCGGCTATCTCAGAACGTCTCGAGGTACCGGTCCTCCTCCCACTGCGACACTTGGGTGAGGTACTCGCTGAACTCCTGAGACTTCGCCTCGGCGAACTTCTCGGAGGTGTGCGGGCCGAGCGCCTCCTGGAGCACCTCGTCCGTCTCCAGCTCCTCGACGGCGGAGCCGAGGTTCGGCGGCAGCGTATCGATGCCGTACTCCTGACGCTTCTCGTCGTCGAACTCGTAGATGTCCTCGCGGACCGGGTCGCCCGGGTCCGCGTCGGTCTTGATCCCGTCGAGCCCGGCGGCGATGAGCGACGCCATCCCGAGGTAGGGGTTACAGGACGGGTCGGGGCTGCGGACCTCGAAGCGCGCGGAGACGCCCGCCGCGTCCGGGACGCGGACGAGCGCCGAGCGGTTCGTGTCGGACCAGGCGACGTAGATCGGCGCCTCGTAGCCGGGCACCAGGCGCTTGTAGGAGTTCACGGTCGGGTTCGTCACGGCCGTGAACGCCTTCGCGTGGTTCAGGATACCGCCCATGAACTGGTAGGCGGTCTCGCTCAGGTTGAACTCGTCGTCGTCGTCGGCGAAGGCGTTGCCGTCCTCGTCGAACAGCGAGATGTGGCTGTGCATCCCCGAGCCGTTGATATCGGCGATCGGCTTGGGCATGAACGTCGCGTGGAGGTCGTGCTGCTCGGCGACCGCGCGGACGACGGCGCGGAACGTCGCGATGTTGTCCGCGGTCGTGAGCGCGTCGGCGTACTTGAAGTTGATCTCGTGTTGGCCCTCGGCGACCTCGTGGTGGGAGGCCTCGATCTCGAATCCCATCTCCTCTAACGTGAAGATGATCTCCTTGCGCACGTCGGACGCGAGGTCCTTCGGCGCGAGGTCGAAGTAGCCGCCGTTGTCGTGGGGGATCGTCGTCGCGTTGCCGTCGTCGTCCTTCTCGAACAGGAAGAACTCCGGCTCGGGACCGATGGAGACGGAGTACCCCATCTCCTCGGCCTCGGCGAGGACGCTCTTCAGCACCTGACGCGGGCCGCCGACGAACGGCTCGCCGTCGGTGTCGACGATGTCGCAGATGAGCCGGGCGGCGGCGGAGCCGTTCTCGTCGCGCCGCCACGGGAGTACCGCGAACGTGTCGGGGTCGGGAACGAGCCGCATGTCCGACTCCTGGATCCGAACGAACCCCTCGATCGAGGAGCCGTCGAAGTAGATCCCCTCGGTGAACGCCTTCTCCGCTTGGTGGGCCGGCACGGAGACGTTCTTCACGACCCCGAGGATGTCGGTGAACTGGAGCCGCAGGAAGTCGACGTTTTTCTCATCGATCTCGTCGAGTACCGCCTGTTCTTCGGCCGTGAGGCCGCCGTCTGGTTTCGCGTGTTCGTCCGTCATGTTCTGGACGCTTCGTTAGTTATCTGCCAGTATAAAGGCCTTATCGCTTGGTGCATGAACCGCCAGTCCGGCAATACTGCTGGACGTTCGTAAAATTATAAACCCCCGAACGCATGGTTAGGTGTGATGACGTACGAAAACCTCGACGCCAAACTCGTCAACTCCCTTCTCAGCAACGGCCGCGCGAGCCTCCGGAGCCTCGGAGACGAGCTCGACGTGTCAGTGACGACCGTCTCGAACCACCTCCGAGATCTCGAAGACGAGGGCGTGATCCGGGGGTACACACCCATCGTCGACTACGACAAACTCGGCTACGACGTGACCGCCGTGCTCCAGCTGAAGGTCGAAGGAAGCGCGCTCCCCGACGTCACGGAGAAGCTCCGCCAGGAGAAACAGATGGTGAGCGTCTACGAGGTCACGGGCGACTACGACGTGATCGCCATCGGCAAGTTCACCGACACGGACGGGATGAACGACCAGATCAAGTCGATCCTCACCGACGCCGACATCCGCGAGTCGAACACGAGCGTCGTGCTCAACGCGGTGACGGAGAACGAGCAGTTCGACCTCGACCTCAACGAGGAGTAGTTCGACCGCGAGGGCGGAACCCCGGCCCGCCCTACTGCCGCTCGGCCGCCGCCTCCAGGACCTCCACGGCCGGCAGCGGCTCGCCCGTCAGCGCGCGGATGTACGCCCCGCCCGCGATGGAGACGTGCGAGAAGTCGGCCTCGTTCAGGCCGTACATCTCGATGGCGCGCGACGTGTCCCCGCCGCCGACGACGGAGAAGCAGTCGGTCTCGGCGATGGCTTCGAGCACGCCCACGGTGCCGTCGGCGAACCGCTCGTCCTCGAAGACGCCGAGCGCCCCCTTCACGAACACCGCGCCGGACTCGCGGATGAGCGGCTCGTAGGCCGCGACCGTCTCCGACCCCACGTCGAGGTACCCCGCGGTCTTCTCGTCGATCTCGTCGACGGCGACCTCCGCGCGGTCGCCGTCCGGCCCCTCGTACGCGAGGTCCGTCGCGAGGTGGATCGCGTCTCCGCGCTCGTCGAGCACCGACTCGATCAGCTCGCGGTTCCCCTCCCACTGCTCGTCGAAGAGGTCCATCCCTCCCACGTCGCGCCCGACCGGGTGGCCCGCGGCGCGCAAGAAGAGCTCGCCGGCGACGCCGCCCAGGAGGAACCGGTCGACGCGGTCGTCTAAGGCGTCCATCACGCCGATCACGTCGGTCGCCTTCGTCCCGCCGACGACCATCGTCACCGGCCCGTCGAACTCGCGGGTCGCGATGGCGGTGTTGGCCTCGTACTCCGTCTCCATCACCCGCCCGGCGTACGCGGGGAGCGCGAGCGGGAAGCCGACCAGCGAGGCGTGCAACCGATGCGCCGCGGAGTACGCGTCGTTGACGTACGCGTCGAAGCGCGGCGCGAGCGTCCGAACGAACTCGGTCTCGGCCTTCTCCTCGGGCGATTCTTCGGGGAGTTCGTCGTCGCACATCCGGGTGTTCTCCAGCAGGAGGGCCTCGCCCGCGTCGAGATCATCGATCGCGTCCAGCGCCGTCTCCCCGTACGTGTCCGCGACGAAGGCGACGTCGCGGCCGACGTGCTCGGTGAGGATCGCGGCGTGGCCCGACAGCGACGTGAAGTCGTCGCGGCCGGGGCGCCCCTGGTGGGCCATACAGACGACGCGGTGGCCCGCCTCGGCGAGTTCGCGGACCGTCTCCGCGTGGCGCCCGAAGCGGCGGTTGTCCTGCGGTTCTCCGTCCTCGATCGGCGAGTTGAGGTCGAGCCGAACGAGGACGCGCGAGTCTGCCGGGAGGTCGTCGATGGTGTCGAAGGCGGGCATGGGTGAACGGTCGTCGATGAGATATTTAAGCGGTGGTCCTTCGGGGCAACGTCGCCGCCGGGGCTATTCCGTGGGACGCGCGGCGTCTTTGGAGAGAGGCGGGACGTTTGCCGCTTACGCCTCGTCGCGGACGTACGCGGCCATGTCGAGCATCCGGTTCGAGAAGCCGTACTCGTTGTCGTACCAGGTGAGGATCTTCAGGAGCTTCCCGCCGGCGATGACGTTCGTCGACCCGAGGTCGACGTAGCTGGAGAACGGGAGCCCGACGATGTCGCTGGAGACGACCTCGTCGTCGGTGTAGCCCAGCACGCCCGCGAGCGGGCCGGAGTCGGCGGCGTCGCGGAAGGCCGCGTTGACCTCCTCCGCGGTGACGGTCTCGTCGAGGCTGACGACGAACTCGGTGATCGAGCCGCTCGCGACCGGGACGCGCATCGCCATCCCGTCGATCTTCCCCTCCAACTGCGGGAGGACCTGCTGCGCCGCGCCGGCCGCGCCCGTCGAGGTCGGCACGATGTTCTCGGCGGCCGCGCGCCCGCGGCGCGTCTTCGCCTTCGGGCCGTCGATGAGGGCCTGCGAGCCGGTGTACGCGTGGACGGTGGTGAGGGTGCCGGCGTCGATGCCGAACTCCGCGTCGAGCACCTTCGCGACCGGCGTGATGGAGTTCGTCGTACAGGAGGCGTTCGATATCACGTCGTCCCCGTCGTACTCGTCGTGGTTGACGCCGTAGACGAGCTGTTTGACCGGTTTCTCGCCCTTCGGCGGCGCCGAGATGATCACGGTGTCCGCGCCGCCGTCGAGGTGCGCGCTCGCGTCCTCGCGCGTCCGGAAGACGCCCGTGCACTCTAAGGCGACGTCGACGTCGAGCTCGTCCCACGGGAGGTCCGCGGGGTCCTGCACGTTGTACAGCGGGACCGAGGTGCCGCCGATGGTCAGCGAGTCGCCCTCGCGTTCGACGCCGTCGAGCCGGCCCATGACGGTGTCGTACTTCGCGAGGTACGCCATGTCGTCGAAGTCCATCACGTCGTTGACGCCGGCGAGCTCGATCCGCGGCGACTCCAGCACCGCGCGGAACACGTTCCGCCCGATGCGACCGAACCCGTTGAGTCCGACTCGCACGACCTCGTCATCGCTCACGTCTTCGGCCGCAGTGAGATATGATTTACTCATATCCGAAAAAGCCGAGCCGCAGATACTTAAATCCGACCGAGTCGGCCTGAGATAGTCACTATCGTTCGATTTCGTTACGTACGGTGTCGATCCCCAGTCTCGATTCCGGCCGCTGACGCCGGGTCGGCCCGCGCGCGGCGCCGGTCCGTGCCGGCCAATACGGCGGCCGACAGAAGGCTTATCGGGGTCACCGCCTTCACATGAGATATGGATAGAGACGACCGTGACGATCCGTTCGGAGACTTCTTCGAGGAGATCGAACGGATGATGAACGAGATGGCGGGCGGCGAACCGGGCACCGAGGACGCCGGCTTCGGATCGGCGACGCACGTCGACGCGTACGCCACCGACGACGGTGTGCGGCTCGTCGCCGACCTCCCGGCCGTCTCGAAGGAGGAGCTCTCACTGCAGTGCGACGGCGAGGCGCTCACCATCTCGGCGGCTTCGGACCGGCGGGAGTACGACGAGACCGTCGACCTCCCGGTCCCCGTCGACGAGCACTCGGCGAACGCGACGTTCAACAACGGCGTCCTCGAGGTCACGTTCGACCGCGACGACGACTCCGCGTCGATCGACCTCGAATAGCGGGTCGCCGCGGTCTCCCGGTCAGTTCTCTCCCGCCGCCGTCCGCTTGACGAGCCCCGCGAGCCGGTCGTAGAAGCCGGGCTCGTACTTCGTCGCCGCGTCCACCGTCGGGCGCGCGTTCGTCTCGTTGACGACGAGCCGGTCGTCGGTCTCGAGCAGGTCGACGCCGAGGTAGTCGATCCCGAGGACGTCGGCGGTCCGCTCGGCCAGCTCCCGGGCGCGCTCGGGGAGGTCGACCCCGGTCGCCTCGGCTCCGCGGTGGACGTTGTGCTTCCACCGGCCCCGCTCTCTGGCGTCCGCGGGGAGCTCCCGCCGCACCGCGCCGGCGTAGGCGCCGTCGACCACCATCGCCCGGTAGTCGCGGGCGTCGGGGAGGAACTCCTGGATCAGGTAGGACTTGTCGCCGGTCGCGCGGTAGTCGTGGACGAGGTTCAGGTAGTCGACGACCCCCAACAGGGAGTCGAGGTCGCCGGCGGTCGCGACGCCGACGCCCCGGGTCGCGGAGTTCGGCTTGACGACGACGGGGTACGAGAACGACGAGACCGCCTCGGTGACGATCGCCTCGTCGACGGGGTTCGACACCAGCGTCGTCCGCGGCGTCGGGAGCCCCGCGTCGTCGAGCGCGGCGAGCGCGCCCGCCTTGTTCCGCGAGGCGAGGACGGCGTCCCGGCCGTTCACCCACGGCACCGACAGCCGCGCGTCGACCACGGCCCCCTCCATCAGCCGCGAGGGGTAGACGAAGCCGACGTCGAAGCCGTCGAACTCCTCGGCGCCGTCCCCTTCGATCCCGCTCTGGCCCCCGTCGCCCTCTCCGCCCGCGACGCGGAGCGACCGCTCTTTCGCCTGTACGTGTTCGACGGCGACGCCGCGGTCCGCGAGCGGCTCCCGCACCCGGTCGAACGTCTCCGCGTCGGTCGTCATCGCGAGCCGGAGCATACGCTCGCTCGGGGCCGTTCGGACTTAAGAACCGTGCGGCGGGCGCCGGTCGCTCGTCGCCGCCGCGGCGCGCCGGTGCCGACGGCTCCGCGGCCGGCGCCGCAGTTACGCGGCCGACGGCTCGCTTCGCGGTCGACCCGCGCTCGCGCTACTGCAGGTGGCCTTCCTCGCGGAGCTGCTCCGCCTCGCTCTTCTCGTAGCGCCACGCGATGTCGCCCTTCTCGTCTTGCCAGTCCCACGGCTCGACGAGGACGATGTCGTCCTCGCGGATCCAGACGCGCTTCTGCATCCGCCCGGGAATACGCGCGGTCCGCTCTTTCCCGTCCGCACAGCGGACCCGGACCCGGTTCGCGCCGAGCATCTCGACGACCTCCGCGAACACCTCGTCCTCGTCGGGCATCCGGAGGTCGTTTCGACCGTCGCCGTCTCCGTTGCTCATGCGTACGCGGTGATACGCGCTCCCGGAAATAAAAGGGCCGCTCTCCTCGCGGAAGCGCCCTTTTTAAACGCCGGCGGCGGCGATCGGCGGGTATGCGCGACACGCTCGGATCCACCGGTATCGTCGGCGTCCTCCTCGTCCTCCTCTCGGTCGGGCTGTTGACCGCCTACGACCCCGTCGTCGGCGGCGGGATCGCCCTCCTGTTGGCGGGGCTCGGACTGATCGCGAAGGGCGTCGCCGACTCGGCGATGCGAATGTTCGGACTCAAGTGACCGCAGTCAGGCGATCGGCGCCCGCGTCTCGGGTCGCCGCCGCCTCGCGACGCTCCCGAAAGAATGATATTCAGCGGCCACGGCGTGCCGGTATGGTCGAACTGCCCGCGGTCGCGGTCGAACTGGCTGAGCTCATCGCGGTCGTCGTCGGGGCCGGCGCGGCCTCGACGATCGGCGTCGTCCTCGAACGGTTCGGACTCTCGGCGGCCTCCGGCGGCGACCTCGTGCTCGCCGCGTGGGCGATCGGGATGGGACTGCTCGCGCTGTACGTCGGCGTCGTCGGACTCGGCTACGAACAGGCGCTTCCCCGCCTGCAGCGGCTCGCAGGCGGCGAGTAGCGCCGACGCGACGTCGCGGCGACCTCCCGCTCCGCCTACAGCTCTCCGTTCGCCGCCAGCTCTCGGACCGCGGCCGCCCGCTCGCGGATCGCGGCCCACTCCTCGTCGTCCTTGCCGTCGACGTGCGAGTACATCAGTCCCATCCGCCCCGTCCCGCGGAGCGTCTCCTCGTTCTCCTTCAGGAAGTCCCAGTAGAGGGCGTTGAACGGACACGCGCCCTCGCCCGTCGTCCGGGAGACGGCGTACGGACACGACGCGCAGTGGTCGCTCATCCGGTTCACGTAGCTCCCCGAGGAGGCGTACGGCTTCGAGGAGAGCACGTCGGTGCCGAACGACCCCATCGCGACGACGTTCGGCGTCGTCACCCAGTGGTACGCGTCGACGAAGCCGAGGTGGAACCACTCGTTCAGCTCGGCGGGGTCGGCCCCGTAGATCAGCGCGAAGTTCGAGAGCAGCATCAGCCGCTCGATGTGGTGGGCGTACCCGTGCTCGCGGACGTGGCCGACGGCCTCCGACAGGCAGGTCATGTCGGTGTCGCCGTCCCAGTACGCCGGCGGGAGCTCCCGGGTCTGGTCCAACTGGTTCGCCGCCGCCAGCTCCGGCATCGCCTCGCGGTAGACGTGCCGCATGAACTCCCGCCAGCCGATCACCTGCCTGACGAACCCCTCGGCCGCGTTGAGCGGGACCGGCGGGCGGTCGGGGTCGTCGCCCTCGCTCCCCGCACCGCCGGCGCGTCCCTCGCCCCCCGCGGCGAACGCGTCGAGCGTCGTCCCCGAGCCGCCGCCCGCCGCGGGGTCGTCGTCGGGGTCGTACTCTCCGGGTTCGACCCCGCGCCGCTCGTAGGCGGCCTCCACCGCCCGGACCGGTTCGCGCGGGTCGAGGAGCCCGAGGTTGATCGGCACCGAGAGCAGGGAGTGGGAGAGGAACGGCTCGCCCGTCACCATCGCGTCCTCGTACCGCCCGAACGACGGCAGCCGCTCCCGAACGAACGCGTCGAGCGCGGCTCGGGCCTCTTCCCGGGTGACCGGCCACGCGAACCCGTCCAGCGCCTCCTCGCCCCACGTGTCGAACCGGTCGCGGACCCACGCGTGCGTCTCGCGGGTGAGCTCGTCGGGCTCGAACCGCGGCCGCTCCGGCGGCTCCCAGTCGTCCGGCGGCGTCTCTTGGTTCAGGTCGTCGTAGTTCCACTCGCCGCCGACCGGCTCGTCGCCGTCCATCAGCACGCCCGTCTCGCGGCGGACGTGGCGGTACCAGCTCTCCTGTCGGTACGTGCGCTCGGCGGTCCCGTCGTCGGCGAGCAGGGACCCGTCCTCCCACCCTCCCTCCGGTCCGGTGGCCCACTCGCGCCAGTCGCTCGGCGTCGTCCAGAACAGCTCGTTGTCGAGCAGTTCCAACGACCCGCCTCGCTCGGCGACGAGCCCGCGGAGGCGCTCGCCCGCGCCGTGGCTCGCGGGGCGCATCAGCCGGATATCGGGATCGGACCGATCGGCCAGGAACTCGTCGAGGCCCTCGCCGAACGACTCCGCCCGTAGGTACGTCACGTCGTGACCGCGCTCGCGGAGCTCGTCACGGAAGTGGCGCATCGTGGAGAAGACGAGCGTCAGCTTGTGGGTGTGGTACGGCTTCCGATCGGCGAAGCCGTGCGCCTCGATCAACAGCACCTCGTCGGCGTCGTTGAGCGCGTCGAGCTCCGGGTTGAGCTGGTCGCCGAGCAGCCACTGAATCGGTCGGTCGCCCATGAACTACCTCACGGGCGCGGTCGACGTAGGTCTGTGGGCCGGACGGTCGGGGCCGAGCCACAACACCCTCCTTTTTACTCGCCCTCGACGAGGGGAGAGCCGTGGACGAAATACTCACAAACTGGCTCCTCGGTCTGATCGCCGCCCTCCTCGCCGTGCTCGTTCTCGACTCGACCGGACAGCCGTTCCTCGACACTCTCGCCCCGGTCGCGAACGTGCTCGCGCTCGTGACGTTTCTGGCGTTCGTGATCCTGACGGGCGCGTTCCTCGTGTACACCGCGTCGTTCCGCAACGAGTAGATCGCCCCCGCGGCGATCTCACCCGCGCGGATACCTTTTTACTCCGCGTCTGTCTGGTCGCCGTATGGAGTACACCACGCTCGGCGACACCGGCACGACCGTGTCGAAGATCTGTCTCGGCTGCATGAGCTTCGGCGACCCGGACTGGCGCGAGTGGGTCCTCGACGAGGAGGAGGGGAAAGCGATCGTCGAACGCGCCATCGAACTCGGGGTGACCTTCTTCGACACCGCCAACATGTACTCGAACGGCGAGTCGGAGCGCGTCCTCGGCGAGGCGCTGGAGGGCCACCGCGAGGAGACGGTCGTCGCGACGAAGGGGTACTTCCAGATGGACGAGTCGAACCCGAACTCGGGCGGGCTCTCTCGGAAGGCGATCGAACAGGAGCTACAGCACAGCCTCGACCGGCTCGGGATGGACACGATCGACCTCTATCAGATCCACCGCTGGGACGACGACACACCGATCGAGGAGACGCTGGCGGCGCTCGACGACGCCGTCCGGCGCGGCGACGTGCGGTACATCGGCGCCTCCTCGATGTGGGCCCACCAGTTCGCCGAGGCGTTACACGCGAGCGACCGCGAGGGGTACGAACGCTTCGCGACGATGCAGAACCACTACAACCTCGCGTACCGCGAGGAGGAGCGCGAGATGCTGCCACTCTGCGAGAAGGAGGGGATCGGCGTGATGCCGTGGAGCCCGCTCGCGCGCGGCTACCTCACCCGACCGCACGAGTCGGTCGACGCCACGCTCCGCGGAGAGACGGAAGAGCACCTCTACGAGCACCCCTACCGCGAGGGCGGCGGTCCGTCGGTCAACGAGCGCGTCGCGGAGCTCGCCGACGAGAAGGGGGTGAAGATGGCGCAGATCGCGCTGGCGTGGCTGTTCCGCAAGGAGTGGGTCGACACTCCCATCGTCGGAACGACCAGCGTCGAACACCTGGAAGACGCGGTCGAGGCCCTCGA